>JAEEKC010000098.1 GCA_016282215.1 Lachnospiraceae bacterium | reverse complement strand
GTACGGCGCATTGAAGTTTTCCATCAGGGAAACCCCAAGCACCTTGGCGCACCCGATGGCGATCATGGAATATCCGCCGAAATCACAATAGATCTGAAAGGCAAAACAAACGGCCGCAGCGATCAGGATCAGGGATCCATACTCTGCATGGGCATCAAACACAGTGTCCACAAAGACCGCCAGTCTGTCTGCGATCACCATTTTCATGAAAAATCCCCATACCATCAGAAACAGACCGGAAACAATTCTGTCATAGTCCGGCAGCCGGATGGTCTCATACTGTCTGATCTGCGGCAGCAGGTTTTCGCTTCGCTCGATAGGTCCCGCCACCAGCTGCGGAAAAAAGGAAACATACAGCGCATAGGTGAGCAGACTTTTTTCCGCCTGCATTTTTCTGCTGCACACATCCGCCGTATAGGACAGGGCCTGAAAGGTATAAAAAGAGATTCCCACGGGAAGCAGCAGGTGAAAGGGATTGTGGATCCCCTGCGGATAAACCGGCAGAAGGAACCTGCTGAGAATGGAAAGAGAAAAATCAAAATACTTAAAGAAAAACAAAATGCTTAAGTTTACGGCAAAGCAGAGGACCGCGATTCGCTTCCTGCCCTTATCTTCCGTCTTTTCCATGAGCAGGCCGCCGCCCCAGGTAGTCAGGGTAGAGATGGCGATCAGGATTGCATAAGAAGCATTCCAGCTCATATAAAAATAATAGCTGGCGGCCAGCAGCCACACCCTGCGCATTTTTTTCGGAAGCAGAAAACAGACGAGGGTCACCACCGGGAAAAACAGGAAAAAAGAACAGGAATTGAACATCATAAGATCGTCTTACCCATCCTCTCTCAGCACGCTGCTGCGCCTGCTCTTCTTGGCTTCATACAGACAGTCGTCAGCCTTTCCCGCCAGCTCCGGAATGGAAAAGCCTTTGACGCAGGTAAAGGTAAAGCATCCGGTGGAAAATTCCACATAAAATGGTTTCCCCGAAGCATCGTTAAACTTCTTGCAGGCCTGCTTGAAGGCTGCGAGAATTTTCTCCGTATCCGGCTCGTTTTCACAGATCATGACAGATAAAAACTCATCGCCGCCGGTCCGGCCGCACATAGAAGTAACACCATCAAAGCTTTCGATCGTCTCCTTTAAGATCTTTGACGCATTGATCAGAGCAAAATCTCCGGCTTCATGTCCGAACACATCATTGATCTGTTTTAAATGATCCAGATCCGAGAACAGAAGCACTGCCGTCTTGCCTGCATGATCTCCGACCTCCTTCATAGCACGCTCCATAAACCCACGCCGGTTATAAAGACCCGTCAGGGCATCCGTAGCAGATATAAAACCGAGGACCTGGTTTTTCTCCTTCAGTTCCTCCAGCGTTGCATAGAGCTTCTGCTTGGTCTCATTTTCCTGCTTACTGATCTGCATATAGGCCTGAGCCGTGCTGATCTGCAGGGCAACGCCGTATAAAAGACCGATGGACGCAGCTTCGATCTCACAGAGCATGATCCCGTACTGATAGGTTTTCGCAAACAGGATAAAAGCGACAAAAGTATGGCCCGGCGTTTCCGGATAATGCGCGGCAAACCCTTCCTTTGCGGTAATACAGGGGCGGGCACTTTTTTCAAAGGTCTGCATCTTACCGTCTGCATACTGTGCTGCCAACTGCATTTTTTCAGGGCAGATAAACTCAGAACTTCTTTCGCACTTCAGCGGCTCGGGCAGCAGATACAGATAGGCGCTCTTTGCTCCCTGGGAGATGATATTCTCGAGCGCCAACTGATAAAATGCCTCTTCCCGATCCACCTTTTCGATCATATGCAGGATCGTAGCAGGTCCTGTCCAGCTGCGGTTCAGTAAAAGATTGATCTTTTCCTCCCCGAATCGCATCACATAGGACTGCAGATAGGTATCCGATGCCTGCAATATCAGGCCGTAAAGAGCCTGCGAGCCGGTATACTTTGTTTTCTGCAGATAGCAGTTCATAAGCCTGTGGAAGCTTCTGGTAAATCCCGAAAAATTGAGCGTACCATTTCCCCGGCTCTCACAGAGTTTCTGCAGAATGCGGACCGCTTCATCGATGGCACTGTGCGCATCTGTCTGATCCGGATCTTCTCCGGCGATCCGCTCGATCAGATTCATCAGCGTCTGATAATACTCTTTCCCGGCAGCAAGGTCTTTTTCGGATGCGATGCTCTGAAAAGAACTGCGGGCGGAAATGTCCGCCACCTCTGAAAGAAGTGCTTTTTTCTGCGCTGCGTCTGCTTCTTCCATCCGGGCAAAGCATTCCTCGAAACCATCCGCCGTATCGGAAACATCCGTCCGGCATCCGCAGGAACAGCGGTTCAAAAACTGCGCCGGGATCTTCATCTTGACAGGGGTGGGATCCTTGCAAAGTCCCACTGCGCACTTCAGGGCCCGGTATCCCATGACCAGACCGTCCTGATTGACCGTCGTCAGGGGCGGATCCATGCGTTGTGCAAACTGCACATCATCATAGCCCGTTACCGCCAGGTCTTTGCCGACCGCGATCCCGCGCTTTTGACATACTCTGTAAATACTCAGGGCCATCTCGTCATTGGCTGCCACCATCGCCTGCGCATCCGGATGATGGTCCAAAAGACGCTCCACTAAAACGTCGACATCCGAAGAATAATCCCCGTATTCGACCATGGTCTCTTCAATCTCTGCGCCGTACGCTGCCATGGTGTCCCGATATGCTTTTTCCCGTTCATTGGAATCCGTGTTGTTTTTCGGACCGCTGAGATAGAGGATCTTCCTATAGCCGTGATCACCCATCAGATGCTCCATGACCGCACGCATGCCGCCGTAGTTGTCACTGATCATGAAACTGTCACAGGAAGCTTCGTCATACTCTTCCAAGATCACCAGGGGAACCGAGCGGAATTTACTCGCAAAGGCTTCTCTGTCGTCCCTCTCTAAGTAGATGCAGAGCGTACCGTAAGATATGATCATGGCATCAAGGCCGGCGATCAGTGAATAATCATAGAAAGAATTGTATTGATAATTATAGGCAAAAAGCTCGTTGTCGGTATCATTCCAATAATCCAGGGCATTGCCCTGCGCGCCCACAAAAAATGTAACGTGGACGTTTTCATTCTTCGCAGCTTCACAGATGCCTTCGATCAGCTCCATGGGATGCTGCGTATGTACATTACCGATCAATACACCGATATGATAATTCTTATCCAATGACCAGATCCCCCTTTGAATTGCATGGTCTTTTTTATTGTATCACATCTTTCGGTTATTCCAAAATATATTTTCCTCCGGGCAGCACCTGACTCTCCCATCCCGCAACAGGAAGCTCCACCTGAGCCTGCGTATTCGGCGGAATGATGATCTCGATGCGGACATCCGACGGATCATCCCCGGTCTGTTCCCAGGAAACCGTGATGTTGCCATATACCGAATGATAGCAGCCGCTTAACTTTTGCGGCAGACCGGCCGGCCGATCCCCGCTTTTCCACGGCAAAGGGATTTTCGGACTGATCATGATCGGCACTTCCTTCGTATGATCCACACTGATGCCGGCCAGGGATTCATACATCCACTGCGCCACGCTTCCCTCATTAAAATGATCGAAGGAATTCATCGCCGCATCCGCAAAGCCCCTTTCCAATGTGAAGGAATCATACCGTTCCCAGATCGTGGTGGCACCCTGATCCACGGAATAGAGCCAGGATGGGTTTTCCCTGCAAAGCAGCACCCTGCAGGCCACATCGCTCCTTCCGATCTTGGTCAGTACCGGCAGCAAAAGCGGCGTTCCCGCAAATCCCGTCATCACCTTATAGCCGTTTTCTTCCACAGAAGAGACCAGGGCCTCTTCCATGCTTTTCGGATCCTCTTTCAGCAGATCATAGTGCAGCAAAAAGAGCATCTCCGTCTGTGAAAAATGGATGCGTTTTTGGATATACTTCTCATCGATCCAATCCTTGATCTGCGAAAGCAGTTCTTCATACTCCGCGGCATCTTCCGGCCGGTTCAAAACTTCCGCGATCGTTTTCATTGATGCCGCATCCGCGCCATACCAGAGCGCACAGAGAAAATCCGCATCCGTACTTTCCGCAGAAAGCCAGTCACCGTATATGTTGGCCGGTCCGATACGGCCGCCTCCAAAATCGCTGACCGCATACAGATAATCCATATACTGTTTCATGGAAGGATAGAGTTTTTCCAGATATGCTTTATCCCCGTACCGTTCATAGACCTGCAGCGGGATCCGGATCCCGGCATCTGCCCAGCCACCGTTTCCTGCGCCGGTGTGGATCGTCGCCGGCACCGTGTCCGTATAGGCACCTTCCGGTGTCTGCGCATCCATAAGGTCATCCGCCCATTTTTGATAAAAACTGCGAAGGTCTGCGTTGTACATAGAGGTCGCCGCAAAAGAACCCAGGTCGCCCATCCAGCCAAGCCGCTCATCCCGCTGGGGACAGTCCGTAGCCACCATCAGGAAATTGTTGCGCTGACTCCATTTTACATTTTCGTACAGTCTCTTAATATCATCGCTATCCGTTTCCAAGGTTCCGCTTTCCGGACTTGCATTTCCGATAAAAAGTCCTTTGATACCATATACCGAAATATCTTCCGTTGCGGTCAGCGAAAGATAACGAAAGCCGGTATAGAAAAGTGAGGGGGCATAGGTAACGATCGAGTCACTGTTGTTTGCAAGGATCAGCTTTACGGTCGTCTCCGCGGAGCGATAACTTGCCCTGTACAAAGAACCCATGGGACCGTCGTTTCCGCGGTCCAGATTCCCGCTGTCATTGAGCATTTCCGCAAACAGCACCGTCACTTCGCAGCCATCCGGTCCGCTGACTTTGATCTCAGGAACACCGGTCATATTCTGTCCCAAGTCTGCAATTAGTGTCTGCCCTTTAGCCAGTCTGACAGGATTTGTAGCCAGGATATCTTCTTCCCCTTCTTTGATGTACTGTCCGTCCGTTACATGGATCTTGCCAAGATCCTTTACACTTTCTGGGATCACGATCTGATCCGTTCCCTCATAGACCGTGATCTTTTTCGGATCTCTGTCATAGGCTTCTATATGCTCAGACGCCGGGCCGCAGTAAGCAGTATAGACGCCGCTGAAATCTTCGCTGATCTGAACAGGTTTTTCCTGTGCTACTGTACTTTCCAAGCCAAGAGATAAAGAACACACGTCCGGCTTTGACAGATCAAATGTCTCCCCGTTAAAGAAATCCGCATCCCTCACAGCGGTGTCCTTCACATAATGCCAGCTTTCATCTGTCGAGACAATCTGCCTGCTTCCGTCCTCAAACTGCAGGATCAGCTGTGCGATCAGTGCCGGTCTGTGATAATCATAGGTACCGAAGGCATTCCTGCCAGCCCACCAGCCGGTACCGAGCAGGACAGCAAGATGATTTTCATCGCTTTCCATATCGATCTGATCCGTCACATCATAAACCCTGTATAACAGCCTGTCATGATAATCGGTCCAACCCGGTGCAAGAACATCTTTTCCGATCTTTTCCCCGTTTAGATATGCTTCGTACTGACCGAGGGCAGATACGCAAAAGTAAGCAGACGCTAACTTTTTATCTGTGCCTTCTGTCTCTTTTCCGGGGATAAATCCCCTCACATAGACCGGCATGCCTTCGTAGTAGACATTCTCTTCTCCGTCCATGGTGATCAGCTGCGCTCCCTCGAATGGCACTGCCAGATCGCCGCCATATCCTGTCACAAAACCCGCACGCCCAGACAGATAGCACTGATCATCCGAGCCGTAGCAAAACACCTGCCACTCATAGGCTGTAAAGGGAGCTAATGTATCTCCCGCATAAGGGATACCAAGGGTCTGCGCACCGCTGATGATCCCGCTGTCCCATAGCGGCTCTCCGTCGGCCTTGTTTTTTTCATACACATAAATCTGATAAGCCGTCTGGTCCCAGGATATGGTATTACCATTATCCGAAATTTGATCATTCACGTCCGCCGATCCATTTTCTCGCCCGCCGGAACCTTTGATCGCATCTGCCCACTCATATTCCCAGGAAAACCGGACATTCTCAGGATCGATCCCTACGGGATCAGAAACGTCGCTGGTCAGCAGATTCGTTACTTTGACAAAACCGGCATTTCTCTCCTGAATATCACCATCTGCAGGACTTTCCCCCTTTTCATCTGCCGCCGCATTGCCATCCGCAGATGCCGAGGTATCATTTCCCTTTTCTTCCGAGGCCAAACCGGCGGATGCGATCGCCGCATCGCGCTGCGCCGACAACCCGTCATATCGCTGCTTATTTTTCAGTGCAGGCAAAAAGACTGCCAGAAAGACAGCCAGCACACATACTATTTGAATAACTCTTCGGGTTTTACTATTCACGAAATACTCTCCCGCGGATCGATCAGGAATAAATTTAGAGAAGGCATCCACGCTGTTTGTGAATGCCTTCGATTCATCTGTTTTGTTCTTCTATTATACGAAGCCCCTGATCGTTATTTCTTAACCTTTACTCTCTTTGCTGCGCTCCATTTGCCGGTGATGGTCTTGCCATCCTCTTTCACATAGGCGCGTACACGAACATAATATACTTTTCCTTTTTTCAGGCTCTTCAAGGTGATGGATTTCTTTTCGGTTTTCTTGGTCTTTACACTCTTCTTGAATTTCTTATCTGTGGAATATGCGATCTCATAGCCATCAGCCTCATCCACTTCTTTCCACTTCAAAGCGATCTTCTTTCCGGATTTCGCTTTGCAGGATTTGATCGTCACCTTCCGAAGAACGATCTTGTCAATCTCAACATCATCTTTGCCGTCGCTCGTTCCCGGAGTCGTGGTGCCGGGTGTTGTAGTGCCGGGCTGACTCTGCTGATCCTGCTGCCCCTGTTGACCTTGCTGTGCGGCTTTTTTGATCACAAAAGTGGTTGTTGCAGTTCCGGTGTATGCTCCCTTACCGGTGACTGTCACTGTCGCAGTACCTTCATTTACATTATTGCTGTAAGAAACCGTATAGTCCGTACCGCTTACTAATGTCTTGCCATCCAGAGTCACTGTAACAGCCGGTGTAATTGCGCTGCCTGTATAAGTTTGCTCGGAAATAGCGGCAACCTTCGCACCCTTCATATCAACGGGGTCTGGATCTTTAAATTTGAGCTCCAGCGTTTCATAATAGATCAAAAGTGCAGATACACCTTTATCTCTGTCATTAGCAGGAACGGTATAGCTCCATGTACCCCTGACGCTGTTATCACTCAGGACTACGAATTCCCATGCATTTTTATCATTCACAAAAAATTTCAGATCATCCGTGCCATTTTTATCCAGGTCATAGGTTGTAACACCATTGGCTGTCTTTGCCAAAACAGCACCTGCTGCAGCGGCTTTATTCAACGTACCGGAAATACTGAGCGCCTTAACCCTTGCCTGCTGTCTTTGCCATGAATCAGCTGCCGTCTGGCTTAATACCAGTCTGCCGCTGTTTTGCGTCATATCGACAGTACCAGTCCCCTGATTACAGGTAAAGAGTTCCAATTCGACAGTTTTCGCCTTCGTCCCATCACTTGTATCCTCGTGTCCGGCATAACATACCGGAACAGTCTGATCATTATATACATAAACACAGTTTTTATTCTGAAAAGGATTTGCAAAAGAATCCTGTGTGCTTGTTGATTTGAAGGTAAAATGTATCTTATAGTCTTTGCCTTCCTGAATCTTATCATTTGCTGTCAGCTCAATACGCTTTTGCTCATTTCCCCACTCTTCTGTACCTGCCGCTCTGGAATAATAAGTCACATATCTCTTTGTGTTCGTTCTGATCTCTTCGTCATCTACATATATAAGCCTGTTAACTCCAAATGACGGAACCAGTGTCTTCAGCTGCGTACCGATTTCGATAATGGGGCTTTCCTGCTCTCCATCCATAAAATAGAATTCCACCGGATCAATTACGTCCGCCTGCGCCTTCGTTCCTGTCCCTAGTATCAGACCAGCGGCCAGTGTAAGCAATACTGCGCCCTTTCCGATCAAGCCTTTACGCATAATCATATCCTCCTTTGTTTTATCTGATCTTTCTTAACTAATTATCAGTATAACGACTTACCCCTGATAACGCAACCCAGTTTTCGTGCTAGCTTAGCTCTTTTCACTCCACAAATTTAGTGTTTTTATGGACATTCTCACTTTTCTCACTTCATATTGTAGTATTTTTTACATCCGTAATTATACTTATGGAATAAACGAAAAAGATGTGCTACACTAAAAAGTGTATCAAACATGAAACGATACGAACGGTTTGCAACTGGAACAGAAAAGCAGGAGGGCCAATATGAATCTGGACAGGATCATAGCGGTAAGAAACAACAAAACCATATATCGCGACGGCGACAGAGTTTATAAGGTGTTTGATACATCCTATTCCAAGGCGGATGTGTTAAATGAAGCGCTCAACCAGGCAAGGATCGAGGAGACCGGACTTCATATTCCAAAGATCCTGGGCGTCACCATGACCGAAGGAAAGTGGACGATCATTACGGAGTTTATCGAGGGAAAAACCCTTGCTGCTCTGATGGCGGAGAACCCCGAAAAAAAGGATGCTTACATGGAGCAGTTTGTTTCCCTGCAGATGCTCATGCATTCAAAAAGCTGCCACGGCCTGAACCAGCTTAAGGACAAGATCAACCGAAAGATCGACCAGACAGACCTTTTAGCAACGGTGCGCTACGACCTTCATATGCGCCTCGAAGCCATGCCGACGCATAACAAGGTCTGCCACGGAGATTTCAATCCGTCCAACATCATCGTTTCTTCGGACGGTACCATGTATATCCTCGATTGGTCCCATGCCACCGAGGGCAATGCTTCCGCGGATGTGGCAAGGACATTCCTTCTGTTCTGCCTGGAAGATGACAGGGAGGGAGCAAAAAAATACCTGGATCTATTCTGCCAAAAGAGCGGCACACAGAAGCAATATATCAAAAAGTGGATGCCGCTTGTTGCCGCCTCACAGACGGTGAAGGGAAATCAGAGAGAACGTGATTTTTTGCATGCATGGGCTGACGTCGCAGATTTTGGTGAAGAGACTGAATGAATTGATAGTATAAAGTCCGGTGCAAAGAACCGGAGTCGAAAAACCGGAGTGATAAACCAGTAATAGATACGAGGAGGGCTAAGCCATGTAAATCACAGTTTGTATCGGTTCTTCCTGTCATATCAAAGGATCCAGGCAAGTGGTGGAACAACTGCAGGAACTGATCGGCAAGGCCGGTATCGGTGATGCGGTGGAAATGACCGGAACCTTCTGTATGGGAAAATGCCAGCAGGGTGTATGCGTCACCGTTGATGATTCCTTTTTTTCGGTATCTCCTGACAATGTAAACGAATTTTTTGAGACGCATGTTTTGAACAAGTAGTACAAAGCCCGGTATGAAAATCCGAAGCGAAGCACTGCTGATCAATTAGGTGAGAAAAGTATGGAATGTCTGACGCTGAAAAAATCCAACTGCAAAAACTGCTATAAGTGCATCCGG
>JAEEKC010000097.1 GCA_016282215.1 Lachnospiraceae bacterium | reverse complement strand
TCAGACACTTTCTGCCGGACGCGGAAATTGAATCCTATGATGATGCGGTAAAGGCGATCATTGAGCATGCAAAGATCGATACGGCGCGCTGCAACGTGCTCGTGGCCCATCAGTTCGTGGGAGGCGCAAATGAGGAAACCTGTTTCGGCGGCTCGGAATCCATCGGGACGCAAAGTGTGGGTCTGGTGGAAATGATCAGTTATGAGAGTTTCCGGGATTTTGATTATGTGGCACTCGGCCATATCCATTCACCCCAGCAGGTCGGCAGGAAAGAGGTTCGGTATTCCGGCTCGCCGCTGAAGTACTCTGTCAGCGAGGCAAATAATGAAAAATCCGTGCCGCTGATCACGATCGAAAACGGGAAACCGGAGATTGAACTGATCCCCATAAAACCGCTTCGGAACCTGCGCCATATCAAAGGAAAAATGAAAGATCTGCTCGCAAGGGAAAATGTCACGGATCCACAGGATTATATCTATGCAACGCTGACGGATGATGAGAGCATCAATGATGTGATGGGCATTTTTCAGCAGATTTATCCGAATACGGTAAAGATCGATTACGATAACGAACGTACAAGGGAGATAGAACATGTTGATATCACGCAGATTACAAAAGAGAAATCTTTTGAGCAGCTGATCGGCGATTTTTATCAGCAGATCTACGGCTGCGAGATCAGCGATGAGGAAATGGAGATCATGAGAGACGTAGCGAGAGAGGCAGGTGTCATACATGAAACCAATTAAACTGATCATGAGTGCATTCGGACCTTATGCCGGACTTGCGCCGGAGATCGATTTCAGAAAGTTTGAAGAAAAAGGATTGTTTTTGATATCCGGGGATACCGGCGCCGGAAAGACGATGATCTATGACGCGATCTGTTTTGCGTTATTTGGCGAAACCAGCGGTACCTTTCGGGATACGAAGAACCTTCGGAGCGAATATGCCGACGAATCGACGGATACTTTCGTGGATTTTTATTATTCACATCAGGGCAGGAATTACCATGTCCAAAGATCACCGGGATATGAGAGAAAAAAGATACGCGGCACCGGTACGACAACGGAAAAAGGGAAGGCTGTCCTGTATCAGGATGGTGAGGTGCCCATCGAAGGGCCGGAGAAGGTCACCAATGAGATCAAGGCGATTCTTCATATTGATGAGAAGCAGTTCAAGCAGATCGCCATGATCGCACAGGGTGAGTTCTGGAATCTGCTGAATGCGAAAACGGAAGAAAGGACAAAGATCCTTCGGACGATCTTTCAGACCGGCGGATACAACAGTATCGAATTTAAACTGAAGGAGCGCAAGGATGCGGGAGACCGGGAAAAGGAAAGGATCGAAAACAGCATTGTCCAGTATTTTGATGATGTGCTGGCAGATCCCGAAAGTGACCTGGTCGGAAGGCTGGCGGAACTGCAGGAAAGGGCAAAAAAGGCCGGGAGTGCCTGGAATCTTGAGGAGCTTACTGAGATACTCGGACAACTGATCGATTCCGACTCGGAAAAGTCCGGCATCATAAACGAGGATCTGAAAAAAGCAGAAGAAGTTTTTGATAAAAGCAAGGAAGCACTCATTACAGCGGAAACAAATAATGAGCTTATCAAACGCCTTGATGGCCTGAAGATCAGGGAAAAGCAGTTGGCGGATCAAAAGGCGCAGATCGATGAAAAAGAGACGATCCTGAATAGACAGAAGCAGGCGACCAGGGAGGTCTATCCTGTTTACTTGTCATGGAAAGAAAAGGAAAAAGATCTTTTGCTGATCGAGGAACAGATCAGGGAGAAAAATGAAGAAGTAAAGACAGCTTTGGAAACGGTCGGGAAAGCCGAGCAGGAGCTGAAAAAGGCAAAAGATGATCAGCCGCAGGCAGAAAGCCTTTTGGAAATGATCAATAAGATCACGGGGGAAGAGGAGAAGTATCAGAAAAGAGATGTTCTGACGGCAGAGATCCGGAAGCTGCAGGATGTGATGGCCGGATTTTCCGGGCAGGAGAAGCAGCTTGAGGAAAAGGAAGATCTCCTGAAAGAGAAGATCCGGTCCTTCAAAGATACGGTCGGACGTCTGAAGGGGACGCCGGAGAGGCTGATGGAAGCGAGAACCCTTGCCGAGCGATATCAGGAACTTTGGAACAGAATGGGACAGATCGCTAAAGGGCGCATTCCTGAACTGACCACGATGAAAAGCGATCTTGCACGAAAGCAGCAGGTCTTTGTAAAGGCGCAGGAAGCTTATGAAAAAGCCAGCCGTGATAGGAGCAATGCGGAACGGATCTTAGATAACTGCCGTGCAGGTATTTTGGCGCAGAACCTCGCGGAGGGACAAAAATGCCCGGTCTGCGGTTCACTGCATCATCCGCAGCTTGCCGTGATGCCTGACGCTGCAGTTACGGAAGAAGAGTTTCAGCGATTGCGGGAAGAGGAAGAGAGGCTTCATACGGCTAAGTCAGAGGCGAACTCGCAGGCCCGGTCAGCACAGTCTGCGCTTTTGCTGTATGAAGATCAGTTGAAAGTGGATATCCTTGACTG
>JAEEKC010000096.1 GCA_016282215.1 Lachnospiraceae bacterium | reverse complement strand
TCTCACAGTCAAAATGTCCTGCATTGCAAAGGATGGCGCCATCCTTCATTTCCATAAAGTCTTCTTCATCGATGACTTTATCGCATCCGGTCACTGTTACAAAGAAGTCGCCGTATTTTGCCGCTTCCTTCATGGGCATTACGTCGAAGCCGTCCATAACCGCTTCGATCGCCTTCACGGGGTCGATCTCGGTGACAATGACTTTTGCCCCAAGGCCTTTTGCACGCATAGCCGTTCCCTTGCCGCACCAGCCGTATCCGGCTACGACAACGGTCTTGCCTGCCACGATCAGATTGGTGGTCCGGTTGATGCCGTCCCAGACAGACTGTCCGGTTCCGTAGCGGTTATCAAAAAAGTGCTTGCACTGCGCATTGTTCACGCGCACCATTGGAAAGGCCAGCTTCCCTGCGCGGTTCATATTTTCCAGCCTGATGATGCCTGTGGTGGTCTCTTCGCAACCGCCGATCACCTGCGGGATCAGATCCGTAAACTCCGTATGCATCATATTGACAAGGTCACCGCCGTCATCGATGATGATGTTCGGACCAATCTTTAATACCTGTCTGATATGATGATTGTATTCCTCATCCGTAGCATCATACCAGGCATGCACTTCCAATCCTGCTTTTACCAGCGCTGCTGCCACGTCATCCTGCGTCGACAGGGGATTCGAGCCGGTGATATACATTTCTGCGCCGCCTGCCGCAAGCACCTTGCAAAGATAGGCCGTCTTTGCTTCCAAATGCACGGAAAGTGCGATCTTTTTTCCTGCAAAAGGTTTTTCCTTTGAAAACTCTTCCTCTAAGGTCCTGAGCAGATCGCAGTTTCTTTTCACCCATTCGATCTTGCGCTCTCCGCTCTCCGCCAAATTGATGTCTCTGATCTCGCTTGCCATGATATACCCCTTTCTCTTGAAATTACTGTTGTTTTTCTGCCGGCAGTTTATAGCCGGTACCTGTGAACTGCGCAATATCACGCCCCGTATCGTCAACCACATCCACATTGACAATGGTACTGGTGCGTCCGTTTTTTCTCACCTTTGCCGTTGCGATCAGCCGATTGCCTTTCGGTGCCGACAGATAATTGATATTCACCTGCTGTGCCACGGAATATTTATGGACATGATTCTGTATCACCGCAAATGCAAAATCTGCTAACGTAAATGTCACGCCTCCCATAACACCGCCTAAGGCATTTCTGTGTTTCGGTTCAAGCTCCATGCTGCAAATGCAGCTGTCCTCTGACAGTGCATCGATCTGCATACCGTTATCGGTTGCAAACCTGTCCCCCTTAAAAAAATCTCTTGCTTCTTCGATGGATGTAAAAGTTCCCATATTTCCCCTTAGTTTCCTGATCCTCCGGTGATCCCGCTGATCCCGTTGCTGATGCCTTCTGTGATACCGCCGATCCCGTTGCTGATGCCGCTGCCGACACCGCCGAAAAATCCGGACAGATTGTTATTGAGTTTTGCCAGCGGCTCCACCGCATCACTTAAGTTGCGGATTGCTTCATTGAGCTGGTCGATATCGATATCCTGAATATTCTTCAGTGCCTCCGAAACTGCTTCCGTATTATCTACTACCAGGTCATTTACGTTGCTGATCATGGTATCGATCCCGGTCAGTGATTTCTCGGTCTGGGCGATCAGTTCATCTGCCTCCGTGACGAGTTTCTCGGTATTGGCCACCATGGCCGAAATCTCTGCTGACATGGTCAAAAGCTTCGGTACTACGATCAGCAGCGCAATGATAAAAGCCCCCGCCAGCGTACAGGTTGCCACCGTTGCTACAAGCTGTCTGCTTGCCGTTTTCTTCTGCAGCTCGACCAGTTCCTGCAGCAACTCCTTTTCGCTCCTGCCATCCTCTGAAACGCTCAGCTGTCCGTCAACAGTTCTGGCATCTTCTACTGCAACAACAGACGTTTCTTCTGCCTCATTGTCAGTCGTCATGATCTCTTTATTCTCTTCGCTCATGCTTTATCCTCCGAATTGATTAGCAGTTGTTTGGCTACGTATTTTCATACCGGACTTCACACTACTTGATCAGTAATATATAGTTTACCAAAAAATTGCCCTCGTTACAACAGCGGAAGGTATCCTGCCGCAAAAGCCACAATACAACATACCGCCGCAACCAGCGGCAGGGATCCGGTGGTCCAGGCAAGGATAATACCGACGATCAGTGCGAGTAGTCCGGCCGTCACAGATCCAGTCGCTGTCAGGATCGCCGGGAAGGTCATAACCGCCAGCGTTACGTAAGGCACGTAATACAAAAAGGAGCGGATATAAACGTTTTTGATCGGTTTTTTCAAAAGCGTCACCGGGATCATGCGCAGCAGATAGCTGACAGCGCCGGCCAATATGATGTAAATGTAGATATTGTGTGTCATAGTTGATTCCCTATCTTATTTCGATATTCAATCCTGTTTTTTTCGATATCCCGCCCGGCTCTCATTTCCGGTATCTGATCCGTCTCAATTATCCGATATTTCAGTCTACTCAGATTCCCCCGCATTACTGCCTGCTTCCTCTTTCCTTGGGAACAAAACCGCCGCCACACCGGCGATCACAACGGTCAGCAGTATGATCCTTGTTCCTTCCGACCAGGCGCCGATCACGGGAAGCCGGGATGCAATATAGGAAGCTGCAAAAGAGATCAGCACCAGCACGGCGACAATCTTGTCTTTTTTCGCCGGGGGAATGATGATCGCCAGGAACATGCCGTACAGCGCAACTGACAAGGCACTGACGATTGTTTGCGGCAGCATGTTTCCCATCATGATACCGAAAGCTGTGCCGAAGGCCCAGCCCGGAATGGCGACCGAAAAAGCGCCATAGGAATAAAGCGGCTGCACATCCCCTTCCCTTGCTATGGCAATTCCGAACAGTTCATCGGTAATATCGTAGGATACGCAAAGCCTGTGGAGCATGGGGGTGTCAGGCGAAAAGCGCTGTGATAGCGCTGTGCTCATCAAAAGATACCTGGCATTTGCCACCAGGGTGATGATCACTGCCTCAAGATAAGGCGCATCTGCAGCGATCGTTGTGATCAGCGCATACTCGCCTGCAGATGCATTATTCAAAAGAGACATCAAAAATCCCTGAAAAGCCGAGATACCGGCATTTCTTGCCGCAATACCCAGAGAAAAAGCAACGGCAAAGTATCCGATACAAATGGGCATGCCGTCACGCACGCCCTGTAGAAAAATCTTTTTTTTATTCACTGTTTCCGTTTCAGACATGTATGTTTCCTGTATTTCCTTCCTGCCTTGATCTGATAATCCCATTCACTTGACAGGATATTTCCATATTTCAAATAACTTGTTACGTATCTGCATCCCCGGATGATACGGATAGCAATTCCTTCCGAATCTTCTCCCGCAGTGTCTTTGACTGATAGGGATGAAATTTCCTTGCAAAGCAGCAGCCCTCTTCCCTGGCCTGCATAACCTCATTATAATCATGTTCTCCCAGATACGCCGGCGAGGAACCGTCGCCCTTGGTCCAATCCATGAACCGAAGTTCCTGATCAATGACTTTTTCCTTCCATTCATCGCTGTTTAAAAAGATGGTCTGGAAGAAAAACTCCTCAGGTACCTGGCAGTGCTTTAAGTCTTCCCAGAACGCAGCACCGTCTCCGGAAGAGATAAACCTGACCACATAGGCTGCAGCTTCCCGCGGCATGGAAATGTAAACAAGTCCTTTATAGATCCGGTCTGCCGGAAAAGGACCGATGGAAACCCGTACCGATCCCATGGCTTCCTGGGCTTTTCCTGCCAGATCCTGTACCTTCCAGAGTACCTTGTTCTTCACATTTTTATTTGCCATGATATTCTTATACCGGTACCGAACCGTCACCTGCGGCGGCTGGTCCTGCGGCGGTATATAGGACAGGTAGATATGCTCATCAGTCAAAAAACGCGCATCAAGCTGCCCGGCAGAATAGAGCGGAAAATCCTCTCCCGTGAGCAGATGCAGATAGCTCACATCTTCTTTCATCAGCGCCATCAGCATCAACTGCAATATCGCTTCCACATGGTGAAAGCTGCCCCAGGCGATGGAATAGCTACGGACAGCCCTGCATCCCTCCAGCCGGTTTAAGATCTCCATCTGTGCATCCGTGATGCTCTTGCTTTTTTCATCCACATGGATGAATACGTAAGCGGTTTGTGAAAAAAATTTCGCCAGCTCATAGAGCTGGTCGAAATCCTTGTATGCTGTGATCAGATAAGCCTGTTTTTCCATATTTTGCAATCCTAATTAATCAGTAATACTCTGATGGATCAGTCATTTTCCGGTTCGTCTTTTCATACCGGTATACACTGCCCTACTTCATCTTCTCTTTCAGTACTTCCATGGCCTTGTCGTACTGCGTATCGATATCTTCATCCAGGTACTTGTCTACGTCAAGATCCACTTCCACATCAGGTTCGATCCCGACTTCATGAATATCATTTCCCTTCGGTGTATAGTAGTGGCTGATAGTCAGTTTCAGACCGCTGCCGTCACTTAAATAGAACACCTTCTGTACGATTCCTTTTCCAAAGGTTTTCTTGCCTACCAGAGTACCGATCCCGTAATCCTTCACGGCACCGGCCAGGATCTCTGACGCGGATGCACTGTTTTCATTGATCAGGAGCACCATGGGCACATCGATCTCATGATCCCCGTCACATTTAAATGTCTTGCGATCTCCGTACTTATCCTCGGTATATACGATGATCCCCTTAGGCAAAAGCATCCTGGCAACCTCGATCACAGATCCCATGGTACCACCGGGATTGCTGCGAAGATCAATGATAAGACCTTTCATCTGATCGTCTCTTGCCTGCTGCAGTTTTTCCGCAAACTGATCGCTGGTCACGCTTTCGAACTGGTGAATATAAATGTAGGCGATGTTGTCTTCCTTCATTTCATAAGTCACGGTAGGCGACTCCACCTTGGCCCGTGTCACGGTAACATCAAAATAATCCGTTACACCGTTCCGATAGATCGTCAGAACCACATCTGTTCCGGCATCGCCTTTGATCAGGGAGACCACATCCGACAGTTCCATCCCGCGGACATTCTTATCATCCACTTTGATCAGAATGTCTTCCGCCTTCAGTCCTGCTTTTTCCGCAGGCGTATTTTCTATGATACCGGTCAGTTTCGGATAATTCGTGTCTGCATCGATCCCCACATAGGCGCCGATCCCGTAAAAGACACCGGTGGTCTTTTCCATCAGGGAATTCATATCATCCTGCGTGTAATAATCAGCATATCTGTCGCCAATGGATCCCAGCAGTCCGGCATATAACCCGTCTGCCATATCCTCATTTTTGACTTCATCGATATAATACTTCCGGATCGTTTTCTCGAGGATCGAAAGCTTCTCGCTGACATCCTTCGTCAGTACCGTGCTTTTTGTGTCCTGCAGATCTTCACCAAGTACCACTAACTTCTGCGGACCTTTTATTTTCAGCATCGCCAGTACGACCAGGTTTGAGATCAGCGCTCCGATCAGGATACCGAGGATCAGCATGCCGATCCTTCCCCTTTTCGGAGTCTCTTCTTTCATAACCGGCGCCACACTCTCTGAAACTGAGAGGTCTATCACCTGAATATCCGGCTGCTGCTCCGATTGCTGATCTGAAATTGTGTTTTGCTCCTCAAAATCACTCAACGGATTTGCCTCCAATTACTGGTTTGTTTATAGGTAACTCCACGGGCTGACATAGCTGCCGTTCACGCGGACGGAAAAATGCAGATGTGCCCCGGTGGATCGTCCTGTAGATCCCACCGCTCCGATGGTATCGCCTTTGCTGACCTTCTGATCAGCCGATACATACAGGGCTGACGCATGCATATAGATCGTATAGATGCCGCTGCCATGATCGATCATGATATAATTTCCCATGGTGGAACTGTAAGCGGCTGCCACTACGTATCCGTCTGCCGCTGCCAGGATAGGAGAACCAGAGGGCGCTGCCATATCCACGCCATTGTGGAACTTCTCAACACCGAGGATCGGATGGATCCTCGTGCCGTAATCATCAGAGATCCTGGTATAAGAAGGTGCCGGCCAGCAGAACTGTCCGCCGCCGTATTTCACGATATTGTTGCCGGAAACAGAAGCGCGGCTCTCGGCTGCAAGAACTTCCTGCTGTTTCTTTTTTGCAGCCTCTGCTGCTTTCTCTAACTCGGAGATCGTTTCATCCTGTTCTGCGATCATGGCTTCGTATTCCTCGATCGCAGCCTCTTTATTTGCTATATCCTGATTATACTTGCTCAGCTCAGCCGCTTTTTCATCCATCAGACCGGAAAGCTCTTTCTGCCTTGCCGTCACTTCGTCCTTGGTCTGCTGCAGCACTTCCTGCTGTACGCCTAAAACCTCTTCAAGTTCAGCCATCTCTTCTTTTGTCTTCTCATAACGCACCAGCTGTGTGCGGTCATAAGCAGAAAGCTGCTCGATATACTCCGCCTTGTTCAGCATTTCACTGAAGGAAGATGCTCCGAGCAGGATCTGGATAAAGTCCACCGTGCCCTTTTCATACATAAACTTGATCCGGACCTTCATGCTCTCATATTGCTCATCCGCATCCTGCCTTGCCTGGATCAGCCTCGCACTGGTTTCCTCCAACTCCGCTTCTTTCTGGTCTATAAGCAGCTGAACATCCCGCAGGCTGTCATTGATCGCCTGCATCTGTCCATCCAGTTCCATGACTTTATTACTGATCTCATTCCGGTCTTTGACCAGCTCTTCTTTGATATCCTGGGCCTTCTGCAGACCGGTTTCCATTTTGTTCTTTTCGTTCTTGGCATCCTTAACTGCAGCAGTCCCTTCCTGTACGGCCTGCGTGGCAGCCTGCACGGCTGCAGATACCTGCGGAGCCGCCGGCCTGCTGCTCTGCGTTGTCGGAGTTGAAAGGTTCACCTCCGGCGTTGCCCCGGTATCTCCCGACTGTGGAGCAGAGGTGTTGATCTCCGTCACCGTATCAGCCATTGCGGGCAAAACGCAAAAAGACAGCATCAGCGCTGCCATGCAGACTGCTGCCCCCTTGCGGAGTCCGATTATGTACTTTCCGATCTCTCTTTTGGTCAAATGATTGCCTTTCTATTAAACCCGAATATGTTCTTGAATTAAATACAAGTCTTTCGCTTTGAATGATCATACCCGAATATGCTTACGTACTGTCGAGAAGCTTCCGATAAAGCCGATTCCGACACCGATGGCAAGCGACACCGGGATCAGGATCTGGAAGATCTGCTCAACGGTCAGGAACTTGAGCAGCTGGCTGAGCATCATAAAACGCTCCGACAAATAATCGATCACTCTGTTATAGATAAAATAGATCGCGATCAGCGGCGGCGCACAGCCAAGCACACCGATCAGGATACCCTCGATTACGAAGGGAGCCCTGACGAAAAAGTCCGTTGCGCCGATATATTTCATAATGTTGATCTCTTCCTTGCGGACAGAAATACCGATAGTAACGGTATTGCTGATCAGGAACATGGATACCGCAAGCAGTATTCCGATGATCGCCAGCGATACATAGCTGACCAGCTTATTCATGCCGGACAGGGTATTGGCCGTGATCTCGGAATGATTCACTTCCCTGACACCGTCTACGCCCTCGAGATAATGCACCAGGTCATCCTGCCTGGAAACATCATTCAGATATACCTCATAGTTGGCAGAGTCTGCAATGGGGTTGTCATCACCGAAACCGTCCGCATACTCTCCAAGATAATCCTCCTTGAAACTCTCCCAGGCTTCGTCCGCCGATACGAAATTGATCCTTGACACTTCTGGTCTTGCGGAAATGATATCGCCGATCTCTGAGATCCTCTGATCTGACAGGCCTTCATCAAAGAATACCGTAACGGATACGCCCTCCTGGGCCATTTTTACAATGTATTGAAAGTTAGCAACCACCGAATAAAAGACTCCGAACATTAACAAACAGGAGCTGATGGTCGCTATGGATGCAAGGGAATACCATTTATTCCGGAACAGATTTGCTATCCCCTGGCGAAGTGTATAGAAAAATGTACTAATATGCCTCATCGATGTAAGTTCCTTCCTCTTCGTCGCTGATGATCACGCCCTTGTTCATGGCGATAACACGCTTTTTCATGGCATTAACGATCTCACGGTTATGGGTTACCACAACTACCGTTGTCCCCGTCGCATTGATCTCTTCAAACAGCTTCATGATCTCCCAGGAATTATTCGGATCCAGATTTCCCGTCGGCTCATCTGCAAGCAAAATGGGCGGCTTGTTTACCAGTGCTCTGGCCAGTGCCACACGCTGCTGCTCACCACCGGATAGTTCCCTGGGTTTCGCCTTGTATTTGCCTGCCAGCCCTACTGTTGAAAGCATGGAAGGCACATTCTTTTTGATCTCTCTTCCCGGTGTCTGGATGATGCGCTGTGCAAATGCCACATTATCATAGACGTTCCGGTCTCTCAGGAGTCTGAAATCCTGGAACACAACGCCAAGCGTTCTTCTGTACTTGGGGATCTGGCGGTGTTTCAGTTTGCCCACATCGATCCCGTTCACCGTGATCTGTCCCGAAGAAGGCAACAGCTCACGAAGCAGCAGCTTGATCAGGGTGGATTTTCCCGATCCGCTGTCACCTACGATGAATACGAACTCCCCGGGCTCAATATGCAGGCTGATATCATTCAGCGCCGGCGCACCCGTGGAATAGGTTTTGCTGACATGGTCTAGTGTGATCATAATCTCTCCTTAATTTATCAGTAGTCTATGACTTCGTATTGATGCATCGTGCATCAGAAGAATCTAATTTATCAGTAGTCTATGGCTTCGTATTGATGCATCGGGCATCAGAAGAATCTAATACTCCATGGATTCCATATATTTCATATATCGTACAACCATCATTGCGATCTTAAAGGTAATGGCATCTTCAAAAACGCGAAGATCCAGTCCCGTGGTCTTCTGCAATTTATCAAGGCGGTAAACCAGCGTATTCCTGTGAATAAAGAGCTGTCTGCTGGTCTCCGAAACATTCAGGCTGTTTTCAAAGAACTTATTGATGGTCGTCAATGTCTCTTCATCAAAATCATCCGGTCTCTGGTCTTCAAAGATCTCACGGATGAACATCTTGCAAAGCGGCATGGGAAGCTGATAGATCAGCCTGCCGATCCCCAGAGACGAATAGGCCATGAGCTTTTTCTCTTCAAAAAAGATCTTGCCCACGTCGAGCGCCATCCTGGCTTCCTTATAAGAACGGCTTGCTTCTCTTAACTCGCCGACCACGGTACCGTAAGCCACATGCACCTGGCCCGCGCCGTCCTTTTCGAGACCTGCGATGATCTGTTTGGCCAGCCGGTCCATCTCCCCCTTATGATTCTGCTCTGTCATCTCATGAACGATGATCACGGAGTTTTCATCGACTGCCGTCACAAAATCATGCGTTCCCGCAGAGATATATTCTTTGATCGCCTCAACCGTATTGATCTCCTTGCGCTGCCCGGCTTCTGCTACCATAACGCAGCGGTCTGCCTCCATCTTGATCCGGAGTTTCTTGGAACGGCTGTAGATATCCACCAGCAGCAGGTTATCCAGAAGCAGATTTTTGATAAAGTTATCCTTATCAAAACGCTCTTTATAGGCCACCATCAGATTCTGGATCTGAAAAGCAGCCATCTTACCGATCATGTAGACATCTTCGCCGGAACCAAAAGCGATCAGCACATACTCTACGACAGATTCATCATAGATCTTAAAATACTGATACTTGGATACCTCCTGGCTGTCTGCAGGCGACTTGACAAAGTCGATCACGCCGGCCGCATACCCGCCCGAAGGCAGCGTCGTGCTCACTACCGGATTACCGTCTGTATCGATCACCGCAAAATCCACCCTGGAAATAGACTTCAGTCCGTCCAGTGTTGTCTGCAGAATCTGGTTTGAAATCATGCCCCATTCTCCTTATATTTATCAGTAGTTATTTGACTCCGCATTTTCATATCGGACTTTACACTACCTCTATCTTTCGAAAGACTATTCAGAACGCATTCGAATAGTCAGATATGCACAAAGAAAGGTGCAAATAACTTGCGTTTTGCACACCCCAAACCTCATTCTAATACAATATGAAGAAAAAATCTACTAAAAAAAAGGAATTTTTTGTGAACTATGCTTAGATTTGCTGATCTTTTTCGCCCAAAGCTTTCCGAATCTCTTCCGTATCGATCTCCTGCGTATCGAATTTCAGAAGCGCCTCTTCCTTCGCCCTGACCTCTTCTTCCTGTTTTTCTTCCTGACGACGGTACTGATCCACCGTCCTGCGAAGCGCTCTCTTATCAAAGAAACCGCGGATCTTCTGCCCTAACGTCATGCCATGTTTCTCGATCGCCATGCCTTTTTGCAGCATCAACCAGATCTGGGCATGGAGTTTCATATGATGATCCGTAAAGAATCGCTCACGAAGCGGATAAGAAAGATCGGAGATCAAAACATGGGGTGCTGCCACATTGATATCATTGATCAATGTATCGATATCCTGATCTTCCCCTTCGATCAGGTATGTTCCTACGATCCGAAGGCCTGCCTGATAACTCAGAAGACCGTCCTTTAACCTCGTAAGGCTTTCCTGCGAATCGGAAAGCAGGCAGATCTGCGCTCCGCCCCGGATCATCCTGTGAAGGAAAAGGCGCAGAAAATCATTATTCTCCACTTCCCTGATCCGGCTTCTCGGCTGAGCGGAAGATGCCGTCAGAACCTCCGGCTGCGCCGCAACCGTCAGATCCATTTTCCCCAGAAAATCCTTTGTCTCCGGGTGGCTTTCTGCCTCCAAAAGACCTCCCGCCGTCAGATAGCAGATAGTGGAGATCTTGCCGTCGCTCATATAGTTTTCCACAAGTTTCATGGCTTCACGCGCGGAATAATCCTTCAGCGTGATACCAAGTACCTGAAATTCCTGCATAATACTTTCCTGTAACCCCTATTTCTTCAAAACGATCCGATCCTCTTCAAGGTCGATCTTTTGCTCTTTATAAAGTCTTCCTACGGCACGCTTAAAGGCATTCTTGCTCATGCCGGTCAGCTCCCTGATCTGCTCCGGATCGCTGCGGTCCGATACCGGCAGCACTCCTCCGCTTTCCTGCAAAAGAGAAAGGAGACTTTGTGCGTCATCACCCATCTGCAGATAGGCTTTTTTGCGAAGATCCAGATCCATCTTGCCGTCTTCATGGATCCGGCTGATCCTGGCCGTTACCTGCCCGCCAACCGCCGGCCCCTTTCCGGAAATCTCCCTCCGCGGGATCAGCGCAGAATACTGATCATCCACCGCAACAAAGACACCGAAGTTTTCGCTGCTCTCATATACGGTTCCCGTCACTTCGTCGCCGATCGTATACGGGCTTCGAAGACTCAGATACGGATAGAGTTTCATGGTCGCCGCAAGGCGCGAAGACTTATCCGTGTAAAGAGCGATCAAAACCTCCTCGCCTTCCTTCACGCGCCTTGTCTGCTCAGCGAAGGGCAGGAGAAGTTCCTTTTCCAGTCCCCAGTCCAAAAATGCACCGATCTTCGTGACCGCTGTCACCTTCAGCCTGGCTATACCGCCCAGCGTTACCTTCGGTTTCATGGTCGTTGCCAGCAGACGTCCTTTAGAGTCTTTATACAAAAAGACCTCCATGGGATCCCCGATCTCAAGATCAGAGGGCACCCACTTTTTGGGCAGGAGGACTTCCTCCTCGCTGAACATCGTATCCTTCAGATAGATACCGAAATCCGTATTCTTCGCATATACTAGTGTGTTATATTTTCCTAATTCCATATTATCCCGTCCTTTGCTTCCCCCTTGGGATCGCTAAGCGCCGGTGGCGCTTGTCCAGCGAGGACCGGTGCACGATGTCCGGGGGACATCGGCTTTGCACCGACCGGAGCGGAGCGGAGACCCGACAGGCGAGACGGCTGTCAGCGCAGCTGACTGATGAGGGGCCTACTTTCTCATCCGCAAAACAGCACTTTGCAGAACGATTCCCCGTCTTCTCTTCTAAGGTCCACACCGATCTTTTTCGTAAATACCAGCGGCTGCCCTGCCTCCGGTGTTTTCTGTTCCTTATAAAAACTGTCCGCCCTGGTCCCAAGCGGCGCCGCTGCCTGTGATCCGACACTGGAATCTGCCGGAAGTTCAAACAGATATGGATAGATCACGTCACCTTCCACTGCGGAAATATGATAACTCGCCAGCACCCTGCCGATCCGAAGATCCTTCGGGATCAGATCCTGTGCCATGGATACATACTGCACATTGTTCACATGATCATTGGTATCGAGATGGTGCTGCTGGATCGTAATGGGCTCAAGTGCCTGTCCGCCTTCCGGAAAACGGATCTTGCGGGACACATAATCCATCACCATCTTCTCCCCGATCTGGTAGGCCTGCTTCATCTTGTCATCCGGCTTAACCGGCACATGCTTTTCCATATTCATCAGGGTATAGAGGGTATTGGCCACCGCCAGGCGGTTTCCATCCTGATCCCGCATCTCGTAGTTGCGGCTCCCCATGACGCCCTTGAATTCATAAGGCCTGGTAGCCACCACCACAGTTTCACCGAGAACCGGCAGCCTTGTGATATCGCACTGCCAAAAGTTCAGCACCCACGCCTGACCCTGGGGCTCAAGATAATCCAGTCCGATCCCCAGATCCTCTGACTGCGCCGTAGAGCAATCCTGAAAATAATTCAGGAGTGCCGGAACGGTCAGATGCCGGTCACTTCCCGTCTCACTGTATCGGATCTTGCTTTCAAAACTGTACATGGTATCCCCTCCGGTCGGACCGAACTTTATGTGGGTCCGGTCACGCATAAAATTGATTATAACCCATATAGGTGATTTGTACAAGAAAAAAATTGATATGCTACAAGCCACTCCGTTAGCGAGACAAGCCAAGCACTCCGTTATCGAATTTGCTTCGCAAATTCAATAACTGTCGTGGGCTGGCGCCCAATAAAAATGAAAAAAACACCCCGACTGCAAGTAAACTTGCGTCGGGGCATTTTGTTTCATTTTTGCTTGGCTTGTAGCTGATTACTCGATGAT
>JAEEKC010000095.1 GCA_016282215.1 Lachnospiraceae bacterium | reverse complement strand
TGAGGCCGGAGGCGCTTTTGCGGAAGGCATGAACATGATCTACAAACAGCTCCTGTCTGAATTAGAGAAGATCGGAGTGACCCCCATTGAAGCCGTAGGCAAAGAGTTTGATCCGAACCTCCACAATGCAGTGATGCAGATGGAGAGCGAGGAATACGAAAGCGGATTTGTGGCACAGGAAATGCAGAAAGGCTATATGTACCGCGATACCGTGATCCGGCACAGCATGGTTGCGGTGGTGCCGTAGCACGCAGGAAATACGAAGTCAATAAAGTGATAATAAATTAGATAGTACAAAGTCCGTTATAAATATACGAAGTCAATAAAGTGATAATAAATCAGATAGTACAAAGTCCGTTATTGAAATACGAAGCTTAAAATTGATAATTAATTAGGAGGAAATCATCATGAGCAAAATTATCGGAATCGACCTTGGAACAACAAACAGCTGCGTAGCAGTTATGGAAGGTGGAAAACCCACCGTCATCGCCAATACGGAAGGCGCAAGAACAACACCGTCCGTTGTCGCTTTTACCAAAAACGGAGAGAGACTGGTCGGCGAGCCTGCAAAACGTCAGGCAGTGACCAATGCTGACAACACCATCGCTTCCATCAAGCGTGATATGGGTACAGACAGAGGCCGTACCATTGACGGCAAGAGATATTCACCGCAGCAGATCTCAGCCATGATCCTGCAGAAACTGAAAGCAGACGCAGAGAGCTACCTTGGTGAAAAGGTAACCCAGGCAGTTATCACAGTTCCTGCATATTTCAATGATGCACAGCGTCAGGCAACCAAAGATGCCGGCAAGATCGCAGGCCTTGAAGTAGAGCGTATCATCAACGAGCCCACAGCAGCAGCGCTGGCTTACGGACTGGATAATGAAAAAGAGCAGAAGATCATGGTATACGACCTTGGCGGCGGTACCTTTGATGTATCTATCATCGAGATCGGCGACGGCGTCATCGAAGTTCTGGCAACCAACGGTGATACACACCTTGGCGGTGATGACTTTGACCAGAAGATCATTGATTGGATGGTAGCTGAATTTAAGAATGCTAATGGCGTGGATCTGTCCCAGGATAAAATGGCACTCCAGAGATTGAAAGAGGCAGCTGAGAAAGCAAAGAAAGAGCTTTCCTCTGCAACAACAACGAATATCAACCTGCCTTTCATCAGCATGAATGCAAGTGGCCCGCTTCACTTTGACATGAACCTGACCAGAGCAAAATTCGATGAACTGACCTCCGACCTGGTAGAGAGAACAGCAGTTCCGGTACAGAACGCTATGAGAGACGCAGGCCTGACCAACGCAGATCTCGGACAGGTACTTCTGGTAGGCGGTTCTACCCGTGTTCCTGCCGTACAGGAGAAGGTAAAACAGCTGACCGGCAAGGAGCCTTCCAAGTCCTTGAACCCTGATGAGTGCGTAGCACTTGGTGCTTCCGTACAGGGCGGCAAGCTTAGCGGCGAAGCAGGAACCAACGATATCCTGCTGCTGGATGTAACCCCGCTTTCACTGGCGATCGAGACCATGGGCGGCGTTGCGACCAAGCTGATCGAAAGAAATACAACGATCCCTACCAAGAAGAGCCAGATCTTCTCAACGGCAGCGGATAACCAGAGCGCAGTTGATATCAATGTGGTACAGGGTGAGCGTCAGTTCGCAAGAGACAACAAGTCCCTCGGACAGTTCCGTCTCGACGGCATCGCTCCCGCACCCCGCGGTATCCCGCAGATCGAGGTTACCTTCGATATCGATGCAAACGGTATCGTAAACGTATCCGCTAAGGATCTGGGCACCGGAAAAGAGCAGCACATCACCATCACCGCCGGCTCCAATATGTCCGATGATGATATCGAAAGAGCAGTCAAGGAAGCTGCTGAGTATGAGGCACAGGATAAGGCCCGCAAGGAAGCGGTTGATGCGAGAAACGATGCAGACGCTTTTGTCTTCCAGACCGAAAAGGCTATGAAGGAAGTCGGCGACAAGCTTTCCGACAGCGAGAAGGCGCCGGTTGAGGCAGATCTGAATGACCTGAAGGCTTTCCTTGACAGCACAAAGGATCAGGAGCTTTCCGCAGATCAGGTTAGCGAGCTGAAGGCGAAAACCGAGAAACTGACAAACAGCGCGCAGCAGCTCTTCACCAAGATGTATGAGCAGGCAGGTGGAGCAGCAGGTGCAGCCGGCGGCGCAGGCGCAGGTCCTGACATGAGCGGTTTCGCAGGCGCAGGTCCGGATATGAGCGGCTTTGCAGGTGCAGGCGGCGCAGCCGGAAACTCCGATAACAGCGGAGACGGCGATGTGGTAGACGGTGACTACAGAGAAGTATAATCACCGGAAATAAACCGATCAAGCGGTATATGACCAGGGAAACAATCCGATCGGACGATATATAGCCGTGAGGATAAAAACAGAACAATAAAAGGCTCGGAAACTGCCCTCCCCAACGGGGAGGGTGTCTCCGATATAAAAGACCGGCCATTCAAAGCCTTCCCCCTCCGGGGGAAGGTGGCTGCGAAGCAGCCGGATGAGGGTGGCAGAGGAAAAGAAAGCAGCCGGATGAGGGCTGTAATGGAAAAAAGAAAACAAGAGGTACAACTATGGCAGATCAGAAACGGGACTACTACGAAGTCCTGGGTGTAGAAAAAAACGCTGACGACGCAACGATCAAAAAAGCGTACAGGCAGCTGGCCAAAAAGTATCATCCGGATATGAATCCCGGTGATGCCGAGGCAGAGAAGAAATTTAAAGAAGCCGGCGAAGCATACGCTGTTCTGTCCGATCCGGATAAGAGAAAACAGTATGATCAGTTTGGGCATGCTGCATTTGAGCCGGGCGGCGGAGCTTATGGCGGTTTTGATTTCGGCAGTATGGATTTCGCGGATATTTTCGGTGATATCTTCGGTGATCTTTTCGGCGGCGGCGGCAGGAGACGAAGCAGCAGCGGCGGTCCCATGAAGGGAGCGAATGTCCGTACCTCTGTCCGGATCACGTTTGAAGAGGCCGTGTTCGGCTGTGAGAAAGAACTGGATCTGAACTTAAAAGATCCCTGCCCGACCTGCGGCGGCAGCGGCGCAAAGCCCGGCACCAGCAAGATCACCTGTTCCAAGTGCGGCGGAAAAGGCCAGGTGGTGTTTACCCAGCAGTCCTTCTTCGGAACGATGCGAAACGTTCAGGCCTGTCCGGATTGCAGCGGCACGGGGCAGATTATCAAGGAAAAATGTCCGAACTGCAACGGCCAGGGCTTTGTGAACAGCAGAAAGAAGATCTCCGTTTCCATTCCGGCAGGTATCGACTCCGGCCAGAGCATCCGCATTCGTGAAAAAGGCGAGCCCGGAACAGCCGGCGGCCCGAGAGGGGATCTGCTGGTTGAGGTGATCGTGGCAAGACATCCGATCTTCCAGAGACAGGATACCAATATCTATTCCACCGTACCGGTTTCCTTTGCGGTGGCAGCCCTCGGTGGCGAGATCATGATCGATACCGTGGACGGCAAAGTGGCATATACCGTAAAACCCGGTACTCAGACAGATACCAGAGTCCGCCTGAAGGGCAAAGGTGTTCCGTCGCTTCGTTCCGCAAGCGTCAGGGGTGATCACTATGTGACTCTCGTTCTGCAGGTGCCTGAAAAACTGCCGAATGAGGCAAAAGACCTGCTCCGCCGTTTCGATGAGCTGACCGGCAATTCACTGAAGGCAGTGGATGAGTACACGGAGAATAAGGATTCGGCAGGAAAAGGCAAGAAGAAAAAGAAGGGATTCTTTTAAGTCTTACGGGGGATAATGCATGAATTACAGAAAAGACAGAACCGGCAGTGATATATCCATTCTTGGCTTCGGCTGCATGCGTTTTACCAAAAAAGGAAACGCCATCGATATCGACAAGGCCGAAAAAGAGATCCTGAAAGCCTATGAAATGGGTGTTAATTACTATGATACGGCCTATATCTATCCCGGCAGCGAGGTGGCCGTAGGGGAGATCTTTGAGCGCAATCATATGCGGGACAAGATCAAGATCGCCACAAAGCTTCCCCAGTATATGGTGAATAACAGGGCTGCGCTGGATAAGTATTTTGATGAGCAGAAAAAACGTCTGCGTACGGATTACATCGATTATTATCTGATGCATATGCTAACCGACTTAAAGGCGTGGGAAAACTTAAAGAAGCATGGCATCGAAGAGTGGATTGCGCAGAAAAAAGAAAGCGGTGAGATCCGGCAGGTTGGTTTTTCCTTCCACGGCAATACGGATATGTTCCTGCAGATCTTAGATGCCTATGACTGGGATTTTTGCCAGATTCAGTATAACTACCTCGATGAGGTGTCCCAGGCAGGCGTGGGCGGCCTGAAGGCTGCTGCGGCCAAGGGGATCCCTGTGATCATCATGGAACCGCTGCGCGGCGGAAAACTGGTGGACATGCTGCCGCAGAAGGCGAAGGACCTGATCGCAAAGGATGAGAAAAAGAGAACGCCCGCAGAACTGGCTTTCCGGTGGCTGTGGAACCAGCCTGAAGTGACCTGCGTGCTTTCCGGCATGAACAGCGTGGAGATGGTAGAGGAAAACTGCCGCGTTGCCGGTGAGGTACAAGCCGGTGAGTTTACCGAGAAAGATTTTGAACTGATCGAACAGATAAAGACGGCCATCAAGGAAAAAACCAAAGTCGGCTGCACCGGCTGTGCTTATTGCATGCCCTGCCCGAAGGGCGTGGATATTCCCGGTACCTTCTATTACTACAATGAGATGTATACGGAAGGAAAGACCTCGGCGAGGTTTAATTATGCCCAGAACGTGGGCATCCGCAAAGAGCCGGCCTTCGCATCCCAGTGCGTGCAGTGCGGCAAGTGTGAACAGCATTGTCCGCAGCATATCGCGATCCGGGAAGAGCTGAAAAAGGCCGATAAGGCGCTTCGCCCCCTGCCCTATAAAGTGGGGATTAATGTTGCGAGGAAATATATACTGAAATAATACTGTGAATAGAAAGGCTCGTATGCATCACGTTTTCGTCTCACCCTCCGCGATCGAAGGAAACCGTATCCATATCACGGGGGACAGCGTCAATCACATCAGGAATGTTCTCCGCATGAAGGTTGGAGATGAACTATCTGTCAGCAATGGGACCGACGGGCGTGATTATCGCTGCGGGATCCTGTCCCTGTCAGAGGATGAGGTGCTCTGCGAACTGCGTTTCATTAAAGAAGATGCCGTCGAACTTCCCTGTCAGATCACTTTGTATCAGGGATTGCCGAAGGCAGACAAGATGGAATTGATCATCCAGAAAGCCGTGGAACTCGGTGCAGTGCGGATCGTTCCCGTTGCCATGAAGCGCTGTGTGGTAAAACTTGATGAGAAAAAAGCGGCGCAAAAACAAAAGCGCTGGCAGGCCATCGCACAGTCAGCGGCAGAGCAGAGCAAGCGGGCTATTGTGCCGGAAGTTGCCCCTGTTATGAGCTGGAATGAGGCACTAAAAGAGGCGGCAGCAGCGGATATACCGCTTTTACCCTATGAAATGGCAGAGGATATGTCCTATACCAGAGACCTGATCGGGCAGATCACGCCGGGGCAGAGCATTTCGGTCATGATCGGACCGGAGGGCGGTTTTGCCGAGGAGGAGATTGAGAAGTCTAAAGAACTGGGCATGAAAAATATCACCCTGGGCAGACGGATCCTGCGGACGGAGACAGCCGGGATGACGGTGCTCTCAATCCTGATGTATATGTTGGAAGATAAATAAATCCCGACCGGTGCAGGTCGGGATTTTGTATGTATTGTCGGATCTTATATGACGAAATTGGTGAGTCAAAGCAATACGCTTTATAAGGTCGCGATCACGCATCTCCACTCACCCTGTGCGCGAACGTTTAAAACCTTCATGCCTGCATCTTCGCAGGCTTTTTTTACAAGTTCTTCCTTGCCTTCCAGAATACCGGAAGTGATATAAACTCCGCCTTTTTTCAACATGGAAGGAACTACAGGCGTCAGATTGACCAGAACTTCGGCAAGGATGTTTGCAGTGACAATATCAAATCCTTCGAAGGAATCTGCCTGATCGGATCCCTGCTCTTTCGCAGATCCCGGATTTCCTGCAGCGATGCTGCCGCCCTGAGACAGGGAATCGGTGCGAGCCTTTTCATCTGTGATCAGATTGCCGATGAGGAGAGAAAACTGTTCTTTGGAAAGACCATTTTGCGCTAAGTTTTCGGCAACCGCATCGATGGCGCAGATATCCAGGTCTGTTCCCACAACGCCCTTTGCACCGTACAGCAGCGCGATGATCCCTAAGATCCCGCTTCCGGTGCCTACGTCCAGTATCATGGAGTCATCGGAAACATATTCTTTGATGGCTTTGATACAAAGCTGGGTTGTCTCGTGCATACCCGTTCCGAAGGCACTGCCGGGATCGATGCGAAGAATGGGTGAATCTGCGTTGTCCATAAAAGATGCAATCTCATCGGCAGTCAACCAGGAAGGCGCAACCAACAGATCTTCAATATAGAAGGGCTTGAAAAACTCCTTCCATTTATTTGCCCAGTCCGCATCCTCGGTTTCCGATATTTCGATGGTTCCTTCGCCGATATCCATATAAGACCGGATCTCTTCGAGTTTTTCCTGCATGGCTGCGATCAGCCCGGGCAGATCAGATACGGCATTATCGCCGCTGACATAGGAGTAGGAATTGTCCTGCGTAGCGGAAAGCCCATTGACAGAGAAACCAACGGGGGCTGAGTCTGTTTCGGAATTGGCGGGATCGGCAGCATCTGATCCTTGTGCAGCCGGGCTGCCCTTTGCCTTATCATCCGGTGCGACCTCTACAAAGAAATGCAGCAGCGCCCTGTCATCATCCGATGGTTCATCCGGCAGGATATCCACGAACATCTGCTCCTTTTCCCAGGCGGTCAGAGGCACGTGGTCCTCGATC
>JAEEKC010000094.1 GCA_016282215.1 Lachnospiraceae bacterium | reverse complement strand
TACAAGCCCTGCAAATGCAGCATGGTCATTGGAGAAACTGACAGACGCCTGGAAGATAATAAAGGAGATACCACATGATAGAAACTGAAAAGACGATCGAATACCGCAAGGTGTTTGATACTATTCCGGAACAGTTTGACAGATTCAGGCCGCGTTACAGTGCAGACCTGTTTGCATATTTTATAGAGAAAGCAGATATTGGAGCTGAGACGAAAGTGCTGGAAATCGGTCCGGGGACCGGACAGGCGACAGACCCGATCCTTGATACCGGCTGCGATTACAAGGCGATCGAGCTGGGGGAACACCTTTATGCAAAGATGAAGGAGAAATATGGCGGCCGGTCAAATTTCAGTATTGTCAATGATGACTTTATTACGCATGATTTCGGAGAGCAGAAGTTTGATGTGATCTATTCCGCAGCGGCGATCCAGTGGATACCGGAGAGGATTGCCTTCACTAAAACACTGGAATTGTTAAAGCTGGGCGGAACACTGGCTATGATGTTTCTGATCGGGGATTATAAAACTCCTAATGAGAAGCTGTACGCTAAGATCCAGAAGGTATATGACGAATACTACAAACCGGTCACAGAGTATAAGAATATGAAGGAGCCATTTGACTATCTGCATGCGACAGACTATGGTTATGTGGATTTGATACGGCGGGATTTTTACGGGAAGCGGAGTTTTACGGCAGATGAATATGTGCAGTATTGCGGAACACACAGCGATCATATAGTGATCCCGGAGCCGTATAAGACAAAGTTCTTTGAGGGTTTAAGACGGGCAGTGCTGGATGAGTGCAATAAGGTGGTGTTTAAGGATACCTATGTATTGTATCTGGCGAAGAAACCGTAGAAAGAAAAAGGTGTAAAGATGAACAATATATATTTTTTCTCCGGACCCTGCGGAGTGGGGAAGTCAACGCTCGCTGACGCATACGCAAAGCATCTGACGAATACAGGGATCAGAAAACAGGTATATGTAATCCATGGTGATGATTTTCAGCAGGGTTTTGTGGAGGCAGATTACAAAGATTCCTTTTGGAAAGAAGGACAGGCCGCGGATCAGATTGCGTGGACAGAGATCCTTCAGTTCAATTGGGAGTGCATTATCGAAACCGCAGGGAAGGTACTTGCACGCGGTCTGGATGTGGTGATCGATTATGTGGTGGAAGAGGAAATGCCCTTGCTTTTAAAGCTTGCGAAGGAGCATGCTGCCAGGCTGTATTATGTAGTGCTTACGGCTTCGGAGGATGTGATCAGGCAGCGTATAGAGGAGCGCGGTGATGTGGAAATGGTGGAGCGTGCCCTGTTCTTAAAGAAAGAGCTTGAAGAGCTTCCGGAGAATCGGGGACATGTTTTTGATAATACAGGGAAAGCGGTTTCGGAGGAGATAGCAGAGCTTTATGAGAATATGGAGAGTTATCTGTGCTGCATAGAGGCGGCAGGCGATGACAGTGCAGAGAAGCTTGAGATGGCTTCGGGCAACAGCAATAGTGAAGGATATGCTGAGGTTTCCTCCGATAACGGACCGGAGGATAGCGGGAAGGAATTCTGCAATGACATATCCGTTCAGGAAACAACAGTCTATTATAGGGATGATAAACTTACCATACGCAGTATGATGCCGGAAGACGCAAGAGTTTATTCTGATACGTACCTTTCCTATGACTGGCATCCGCAGATGGAAACCTATGAGAATTATTACAGGGAACAGCAAAACGGCGAGAGGCTTGTTTTCGTACCGGAGTATGAGGGAAAAGTGGTCGGGATCTGCACCCTGGTGTTGCATCCCACAGAGGGACCCTGGGGCGGTCAGAATATTCCGGAGATAGTGGATCTTTGTGTCTTCTTCCATATTCACAAGTCCGGTATAGGAAGTAAATTGCTGGATGTGGCAGAAGCTGAAGCGGCTAAGCGTTCGGATACGGTTTTTCTGGCAGTGGGATGCCATTCCGGCTATGGGCCGGCGCAGAGGATCTATGTAAAGCGCGGTTATATTCCGGATGGCAGCGGCGTATGGTATCAGAACAGACAGCTGGATCAGTATGCGCCATGTGTGAACGATGATGATCTGCTTTTGTTTATGTCAAAGGAACTGAAATAGAGGAGGAGTTTTATGGCAGATAAACTTTTATATGTTTTGGCGGGATATGATGACGATACAGAAGAGAAACTTTCCGGGATGCAGAATAAACTGTATGAGCTTGGTTTCTCCGGAGTGCAGACGAAAAATATTCCCATGCATTTTACGCTGGGCTCTTTTGAAACGGAGCGGGAAGAGGAAATGAAGGAACGACTGATTCGTCTGTCAAAATCCGTAAGGGAGTTTGCAGTTGATCTTAGTAAAATCGAGCTGTTTCAGAATCCATCAGAGCATGTTCTGTTTGTGAAGCCGGAAGAAAACAGGAAAATGCTGGCTCTGAGAGAGCATTTTCAGGATAATGTTGACGTTTTTCCGTGGGAAGCTCATACAACACTGCTGATCGACAAACCGGAAGTGATACAGGTGGCGCAGAAGCATGTCAGGGAGGAGTTCCGGCCTTTTTCGGGAAAGGTAACAACCCTGCATCTGTATGAGTTTTTCCCGACAAGGCATATATTATCGGTGCGGCTGATCACTGAGGAGCCGGAGTGGCTTTATTCGGAGGAGGCATTTGTAATATATGCGGATTGTATGTATAAGCCGGAGCTTGGAAAATATCGGGAGCTGATGAAACAATATATGGAAAGTCCGGCAGTGATGATCCTTGTGAACCAAACGGATGGTGATGTATCGGCGATAATGGTTTCGGAGTTTACGGATGATGATACAAAAATCCTGGGAATCGCCGTTGCAGAAAAATATCGCGGATATGGGATCGGGAGGAAGATGACAGAAGATCTTCGCCAAATGTCAGCCGGTCGTCCTTTGCTGGCGGAAACAGATGGTGATGCCTTGGGATTTTATCGTAGCTGCGGGTTTAGTGTGGAAAAAATCCGGAAGCAGTATCCGGACGGCAGCGCAGAGCGTTTTCTCTGCAGGTTATTATAGAGAGACGGAACGGCTGAAGAAAAAAAGAGAAATCCTGTTTTGAAGAGGACAGGACGAGGTACGTGGGGAGGAGATATAAGTGGGAAATCAGAGAGTTGTAGTTATGCCTTATAATGAGGCGTGGGCGGATGTTTGTATAAAGGTACGGGATGAATTAAAAGTAGCACTTGGGCAGCTGGCGCTGCGGATCGAGCATGTGGGCAGTACTTCTGTACGGGGACTGTCCGCAAAACCGATCATAGACATAGATGTTGTGATCCGGGACAGACAGGCTTTGGAGGAAGTGATAAGCGCGCTTGCTGAAATTGGTTACCGTCACGAAGGAGATCTGGGTATTGCAGGACGGGAAGCATTCAAATATGATGGGAAGGAACATCTGAGAAAACATCATCTGTATGTGTGTACGCGGGATTGCGCAGAGCTTAAGAGGCATATCGCATTCCGGGACTATCTGCGCTCACATCCTGAAGCTGTATGCGAGTACAGCAGGATCAAGGAAGAAGGAGCAAAGCTTTATCCCGATGATATGGATAAGTATATAGAATATAAGTCACCGCTGATACAACAAATCTATGAAAAAATGAATACCGCTTTTTTGATAAGAAAAGCGGATGCAAATGATATACCGGCTCTCCGCATTCTATACCGCCTGCTGGAAGAAGACGGAGTGCGCTATCAGCCGGAGCACTTTGTGATTGGTGAGAGAACGGAAGAATTCTTTCGGGGAATATTTGACAGTGATACACAGGATATCCTGGTGGCGGATATCGATGGCGTGTCAATTGGCTTTGTACACTGCATGATTATTCCGCAGAAAAAGGTTTCCTGCTTAAAGCCACAGACGGTTGTATATCTGCAGGATCTGTGTGTACGGGAAGATTTACGCGATAAGGGAATCGGAAGTATGCTTATGCGCGCGGCGAAAGATTACGGAAAAGAAAACGGCGCTGATTTTATACGCACGCAGGTCTTTCCGGGAAATGTCGACGGAATGCGGTTCTATGAACGAAACGGTTTCTGTGAGATGATGAAGACGATAGAGTGCCAGTCATTGGACTGAGGGCAGAGTGAGGACGCGGGGACGGTCCTGTTGTCCTCAGATAACGGCAGAGTGAGGACAGGGGGACGGTCCTGTTGTCCTCAGATAGCAGGCGGAAAATGAGGACAGGAGAACCGTCCCCGCGTCCTCATTAGGGGAAAAAGATGGACAGACCTGATTTTGACAGTATAAAAACATATGAAGAATTCAGCAAATACTACTGGTACAGGGATGAGCTGATCGCAATCTGCAAGGCGCACGGTCTCAAAGCGCCCAGCGGAAAAATCGAACTGAATAAAGTGATAGAGGCTTGGTTTCGTGGTGAAATAATCTTGCCGGAGAAAAAGAAAGCAGGCAGTAAAAAGAAGTTTCAGGGAGAACTGACAACGGAAACCGGACTGATAGAATGCGGATTTACCTTTGGACCTAAGTTTCGGGATTTTTTTATCAAGCAGACCGGCGTGGAAAAATTCAAGTTCAATGTTGACATGGTAGCCACCGCCAGGGCAGTAAAGGAAAACGGTGATGAGAGTTTTACGCTTGGTGACATGCTTGATATCTATTACGGGAAAAAGACTTATGAGGTCTATGATAAGTCGGCACTTCAGTGGAATCAGTTTATGCATGACTTTTGTGAGGATGAGGCGACGAAGAAATATCGCGATAGACGGAAAGCTGCTGCGGCTCTTTGGAAGATCGTGCGAGAGTCTGACCGGGAGAAAAAGTATTTGCATGGACTTTTGGAGGAATATGCGGAATGTATGAAGAAGTTTTAAACAAAGTGCAGGCACATGTAGAAACGCTGGATTCTTTGGAAGATTGGCTGTTTGTTGCAGTAAATACCATGAAAGCGATTGTTACAAACAGCGCGAAAGGGCAGGAGCCGGTTGTGTTGAAAGCTGCGGATTGTAAAAACACTTTCGAGGTACAGCGGCTTTATGACCGGATCCAGGGAATGTACGGCAGGGAAGGATTTTCCTACAGAAATCATCCGAAGTATTATTATCTGAGTTCACTTATTGCTATTTTTCCGGAAAAAGAACTGACGGATGACGACAGGGAATTCATCCGAAAATGCTATGAAGAGGAAGAATATCTGTTATATTCATAAACGGACAGGATTTTTGTTTACGAGCCTATAAACTATGAAGGGGGGATCATGAAAGTCAGATTAATAAAAATGGATCAGGAAGAGTATGATGTTTTTTAT
>JAEEKC010000093.1 GCA_016282215.1 Lachnospiraceae bacterium | reverse complement strand
GACGGTTCTTTTTGACAACATTCAGGTTGTCAACGGGGCCGGTTCTTTTTGACAACATTCATATTCAACTAATGGTTCATGACATTGCCGATTTCATGTGCTAACTTTTTTGTATGCCGCAGCAAAACCGGGCGGGAAAGACCGCCAGCAAAGGAAACGGCAGGAGCAGGAAAAAAACGACCGTGGAAAACGAGCAGGAGAACGCGGTATAGGAGTCCCCATCGTCATCAGACACCCCATTGCAAAAGAAACCGCTTGTTGATACAATTTTTTGGTATCAGCAGGCGGTTTTTGTGTTATAATTCAGTTCGTGAGATTCTAAAAAAAGGTGGAGAATACCATGCCAAGAGAAAAACATGTAACTGACGGTGGAAAAGGCGTGCAAAAGCACGGCAACGGCCTTGGCGGCGGTCCGGTAGGACGCGCCGATGGCTATAGCGGAAGAACCGGTGGATCAGGCGGCGTAGGCGGACCGCAGCGTGACGGTTCCGGTGGCGGTGGTGGAGGAATGATGAAGATCATCCTGCTGATTGTGGTCCTGCTGCTTGGCGGCGGTGGTGGCGGTGCGGCCCTGCTTTCCGGCGGCGGTGGCGGCGATGATAGCTATACGACGCAGCAGAGCACTTACGACAGTCAGCCGGCGCAGACGCAGGATGCGGCAAGCCAGACGGTGACGCCGTCACAGTCTTCGCAGCAGACCGCGTCTTCCGGGCAGTCATCTTTATCACCGGCGGCATCTTCCGGCAGCATTTTTTCCATGCTGACAGGCATGTCTTCGGTCAATCATGCAACCCAGGGATGGCAGGATGGCAGCAGCAATACCGGGAATCTGAACCGGACGGTAGATGCCGCGGCCAGGGAAAAGCGCACTGTCATCAAAGGAAACGGCACGGATACCGTGACCATCATGGTCTATATGTGCGGTACGGACCTTGAGAGCAAGAGCAGCATGGCCTCCAACGACCTTGCTGAGATGTGCAATGCCAATCTTTCCGACAATGTGAACATCATCGTCTACACCGGCGGCTGCAAGAGCTGGCACACGCAGGGCATCAGCGCCCAGACCAATCAGATCTATCGTGTGAAAAAAGGCGGCCTGGAGCGTCTTGTCGATGATGACGGCGCCAAAAGGATGACGGATCCGAATACGCTGTCGTCTTTCATTCAATTCTGCAATAAGAACTTTCCGGCTGACCGCATGGATCTGATCTTCTGGGATCACGGCGGCGGTTCCATCAGCGGCTATGGTTATGATGAAAAATATGCAAGTCAGGGCAGCATGGATCTAAGCGGCATTGACAGAGCGCTGAAAAACGGCGGTGTGACTTTTGATTTCATCGGTTTTGATGCCTGTCTGATGGCAACGCTGGAAACGGCGCTGATGCTGGATCCTTATGCGGATTACCTCTTTGCTTCCGAGGAAACCGAGCCGGGCATCGGCTGGTACTATACCAACTGGCTGACGGAACTCTCAGCAAATCCTTCCATGGAAACCATTGAGATCGGCAAAAATATCTGCGATGATTTCGTGACCACCTGTGACCTTCGGTGCAGGGGGCAAAAGACCACGCTGTCTGTGATCGACTTAGCAGAGCTCTCCAGGACAGTACCGGCTGTTTTTGCTGATTTTGCAAAAGATACCGGCGAGATGATCCGGACAGAAGATCAGTACGCCGAGGTCAGCAACGCCCGTGCAACCACCAGGGAATTTGCGGTATCATCCAAGATCGATCAGATCGACCTGGTGAATTTTGCTTCGAATATCGGATCGAATGAGGCAGAAGCACTGAAGGCAAAACTGCTCTCTGCGGTAAAATACAACCGGACATCTTCCAATATGACCAACGCTTACGGCGTATCCATTTACTTCCCCTATCAGAAGACCAGCAAGGTACGGCAGGCAGTCAGCACTTACTCGGCCATCGGACTCGGGGATGAATACAGCAAATGCATCCAGTCCTTTGCGGGCATGCAGCAGGCTGGACAGGCAGCCGGCGGCGGCGCAGGCAGTCCGTTAGGTTCTCTGATGGGACTTCCTTCTTCGAGCGGAAGCTATTCGGGCGGTTCGCAGGTATCCGGCTCTGATGCCATCGGCGCCCTGCTGAGCGCCTTTATGACCGGCGGACGCGAGGTACCGGGCATGGATGCGGATGATGCGTCCATGATGCAGGATGAGAGCCTGTTTGATGCGCAGAAAGCATCGGATTATATCGCAGTCAATCAGTTTGATCAGTCGGCCCTGACGTGGCAAGAGGAAGACGGCATGCACCTTCTTTCCATGCCAAAAGAGAACTGGCAGAAGGTACAGACCCTTCTTGTCAATATGTTCTATGATGACGGGGAAGGCTATATCGACCTGGGTCTGGACGACCTGTATGAGTTTACCGAGGACGGCCGCCTGATCGGCGATACCGACAACACCTGGCTTTCCATCGATGGTCAGCCCGTGGCATTTTACTACGAAACAACCGTGGAGGAAGAGGGCAAAGAGACCATCACCGGCAGAGTGCCTGCACTTCTGAACGGAGATAAGGTAAATCTGATTCTGGTCTTTGATGATGCGGATCCTTATGGTAGAATAGAAGGTGCGGTATATGATTATGATAAGGGCGAGACGGATACGGTAGCCAAGTCCATGACAGAGCTGACCGAAGGCGACGAGATCAAGTTCGTCTGCGACTACTACAGCTACGACGGAAAATTCGTCGACAACTTCCTGCTCGGCGATCCCTGGTCCTACCACAAAGACGCACAGATCAGCAACACCGATGTGCAGGGCAAGACTGTGATCACATACCTGCTGACGGATATCTACAACCGCGAATACTGGACACCTGGGATCGAGCAGAATTGAAACAATCAAAAAAGGCTTCCCCCTGGGGGGAAGCTGTCACCGCAGGTGACTGATGAGGGGCTGAAAGGACAGCCGAATACCAGAAAGGGGGCACCACATGTACACAAACGGACAACTATGGATCGCACAAAAGGAAAACGGAGAGCATATCTGCATGATGCCGAAGCTCCTCAACAGGCACGGCCTTGTGGCAGGCGCAACGGGTTCCGGAAAAACCGTGACCCTGAAAGTCATGGCGGAGACTTTTTCCGATATGGGGATCCCCGTATTTCTGGCAGATGTCAAAGGTGATCTGTCAGGTTGTGCGGTCGCAGGCGTTGATTCTGATAATATGCAAAAACGCATTGAGCGTTTCGGACTTGCCGACGTGGGCTTTTCCTATCACGGATATCCTGTGACCTTCTGGGACATCTTCGGACAGAAGGGCATTCCCCTTCGTACAACCATTTCCGAAATGGGGCCGATCCTGCTGGCAAGGCTGATGGACTTAAACGACATGCAGTCTGATATCCTGAATATTGTCTTCAAGATCGCAGATGATCAGGGTCTTCTTCTGATCGATACCAAAGACTTAAAGGCAATGCTGAACTATGTATCGGAGCATAATGATGAGTTCACGGCAGAGTACGGAAAAATGAGCCCGGTTTCCATCGCGGCCATCATCCGCGCGCTGGTAGCCCTGGAGATCGCCGGCGGCGAGCAGTTTTTTGGAGAACCTGCCCTGAACGTTGCGGACTGGTTCTGCTTAAGTCCCGAAGGAAAAGGAATGCTCAACATCCTCGATTCCTCGTCCCTGATCAACAACGGAAAACTCTATTCCACCTTCCTGCTCTGGCTGATGAGCGAGCTGTTTGAGACGCTGCCGGAAGTGGGCGACCTGGAAAAACCCAAGATGGTATTTTTCTTTGATGAGGCACACCTTCTCTTTAAAGATGCACCCAAGGCTCTTCTGGAAAAAGTGGAGCAGGTGGTCAAACTGATCCGTTCCAAGGGCGTCGGCGTATACTTCTGTACCCAGAATCCGCGGGATATTCCCGACGGCGTGCTGGCGCAGCTTGGCAACAAGATCCAGCATGCGCTTCATGCATACACCCCTTCGGACCAGAAGGCGGTAAAAGCGGCCGCCGAGTCCTTCCGTGTCAATCCGGAGTTCGATACCTTTAATACCATTATGGAACTCGGTACTGGTGAAGCAGTCGTTTCCTTCTTGGAGGAAGGCGGCATTCCGGGCATGGCGCAGCGTGCTTTCATCCTGCCGCCGCAGTCCTTTATGGGCGAAATGGATGCGTCTGCCAGGGATATGATGATCAAGGGAGGGGTTCTTTACACCAAGTATTTCCAGTCCTATGATCCGGATTCTGCTTATGAGTTCCTGCAGAGAAAAGGCATCGCCGATGCTGAGCAGGCTGAGGCGGCAAGACAGGAAGCTGAAGCTGCAAAACAGGCCGAGAAGGAACAGAAGGAAGCCGAGAAGCAGGCTGAGCGGGAAGAGCGGGAAGCGGCAAAACAGGCAGAAAGAGAGCAGCGCGAAGCTGAGCGGGCGGCCGAGAAAGAAAGACTTGCTGCAGAAAGACAGGCAGAGCGGGAAGAAAAGGCAGCGCAGCGGGCCGCTGAAATGGAAGAAAAGCGCAAACAGCGCGAAGCCGAGCTGAAGGAAAAGGCTGCGCAGCGCCGGAAAAACCAGGCGGTGAAATCAGTCGGCAACACCGTGGCCGGTACCATCGGCCGTGAAGTTGGCAAGAACGCCGGCAAATCCTTCGGAAAATTCGGAAAGACCTTAGGCGGCAATGTGGGCGCGTCTCTCGGCCGCGGCCTGATCGGAACTCTCTTCAAAGTGTAAATTAACTACGCCATGCCTTCCCCTTGGTATGAGAAGTCATCAAGACTACGAGAAATGTATGATAAAAAAGCCTTCCCCCACTGGGGGAAGGTGGCGCGAAGCGCCGGATGAGGGGCGTAAATAGATCGGATACAAATATGTCACAGGAAAAAACCGTCATCACCAGACAAATGGTCTATGATGCGACAAAAAGAATATGCGGGGAAAACGGCCTGGAGGATACTTTTTTGGAATCCTTCTGGCAGGGCATGCTCGCGGATGATGAGATCTACTTAGAATACGTGCATTACCTGGTCCATGGCGATTTTGCCTGCAAGGCGCTGGTGGCCGGCGTGACCATCACGGATGTCCTGGTATGGCAGATCGATCATTTTAAGGCGCAGCTGGATGTGGATACGACGCTGACGAAGCGCCGCAGCGGCAGCATGGTCCTTCTGGCGTTTGACACGTTTTTGAAGATGAAGAAAAACCCGGAGGCCTATCTTGCAAAAATGCAGGAAGATACGGGCACGGATTACCCCGGAAAATTCAACGGTCTGTGATATAAACTTTTCCTTGACAAATACACCTTACGTAGGTAAAATAGTTAGGCGTGGCGAAATGTCAAAAGCCGGGAGGCGGGAATGCAACTTAACCTGACAAGTTACTTATCAGATGCAGGCAGAAGTGATCAGCTGCAAGTGGTTTATGAAAAGCAAGACCTCATGTTGGGTGATACTTCCTATCCGGTCAGGGGTCAGGAGAGTATGAAGCTTACCGTCAGCAATACAGGAAAGAATGAAGTATCGGTCAAAGCCCAGGGGCAGATCGAGATCGAAACGTCCTGTGACAGGTGCTTAAAGCCGGTGATCGTCAAACTGATCATCGACCGCGAGGAAGTGATCACCGAAAAGGATATCATGGATCCTCAGCCCGGAGATCAGATTTCTTTTCTGGATGGCTACGAACTTGATACAGACGTATTGATCGAAGATACCTGTATCTCGGAGATGCCGCCGAAGGTTCTGTGCAAAGAAGACTGCAAGGGATTATGCCTTGTATGCGGCGCAGATCTCAATGAAGGTGATTGCGGGTGCGATCGTTTCGTGCCGGATCCGCGGATGGCAGCTTTTGGAGAAGTTTTCGCAGCGGCCAACGCGAAGAAAGATAAATAAATGAGTAAATAACTGCTGATGCAGTTTGAATAAGGAGGTGACAAAGATGTCTATTTGTCCTAAGAACAAATCTTCCAAAGGAAGACGTGATCAGAGAAGAGCAAACTGGAAGATGAGCGCTCCTACGCTTGTTAAGTGCTCCAAGTGCGGCGCACTGATGATGCCTCACAGAGTATGCAAAAGCTGTGGCAGCTACAACAAGAAAGAGATCATCGCTGTAGAGGACTAATCTTCAGAGATTGGTTGCGAAGCGTTATGATCACCCTTGTAATTGCCGGCATCTTAGCAGGCAAAGACACAAGGGAAACAAGCTGAAATAGCTCAGTCGGTAGAGCACTTCACTCGTAATGAAGGGGTCGTGAGTTCGAGTCTCATTTTCAGCTTGAAAGGCCGCGGTCGGTTTATTTAGTAAAACCGGTCGCGGTTTTTGTTGTTCGGAACTTCTTTTGTGAATGCATTTATTTGCGTTCATTATTTTTATGCCCGTATTTTTCTTGAAGTCTGATTTTTCTTGTGGTACAATATCGTGAAACTTTATGAATAACTTAATTTAGATTTGATTATTAGGACCTGATGAAGGTTTTTTGGAGGACATCATGGCACAGCTTTGGGGCGGAAGATTTACAAAACAGACGGATCAGATGGTGTATGATTTTAATGCATCCATCCGTTTCGACAAGCGGCTCCTGCCCTGGGATATCGAAGGCAGCAAGGCGCATGTGGCGCAGCTTGCGGCAATTGGCATCCTGACCGCAGAGGAGAGAGATCAGATCACGGAGGGCCTTTCCGGGATCTTGCAGGATACGAGGGAAGGAAATTTGGAGATCACGGATGCCTTTGAGGATGTGCACAGTTTTGTGGAGGCGACCTTGATCGACAGGATCGGTGACGTGGGCAAAAAACTCCACACCGGACGCAGCCGCAATGACCAGGAGGCGCGGGACATTAAACGATACACCAGTGACCGGATCGATTAGACCTCTGCGCTTGTGAAGGACCTGCTTGCAGTGCGTTTGAATCTGATGAAGGAGCATATGCAGACCTATAGGCCCGGATGT
>JAEEKC010000092.1 GCA_016282215.1 Lachnospiraceae bacterium | reverse complement strand
TTCAAGTATAGCATTTTCACACAAATTTCACAACTTGAAACTGCTTAATTATCGGTTTTATTTCTTCGATTTTCATAACGGACTACTCACCGATCTCCAGTTCCTCGGCCAGGTCTTCCAGCTCTGCCTTCCATGCACCCCAGGAAGCATCCGACGGCATACGCAGGTCACCTCGGGGCGATACTGCCACAGAACCGACTTTCGGACCGTCAGGCAGACAGGAACGCTTGAACTGCTGGGCAAAAAATCTGCGGGTAAACACCATGAGCCAGTGGAATATGATTTCCTCATCATACTCGCTCTCCGTCTCACCACAAAATGCCGCCGCGGCCATACGGAAGATCTTGCGCGGCGAAAAGCCCCAGCGGAGCAGATAATACAGGAAGAAATCATGCAGTTCATAGGGCCCCACGATGGATTCCGTTTTCTGTGAAATATCTCCATCCGAAGGCGGCAGAAGCTCCGGACTGACCGGTGTGTCCAGTATATCCATCAGCACTTTCTGCAGCGTATCGCTCCCACAGGTATCCGCATAGTAACGTACCAGATGGCGCACCAGCGTCTTGGGAATTCCGCCATTGACACCGTACATGGACATATGGTCGCCGTTATAGGTTGCCCATCCCAGGGCCAGCTCCGAAAGATCCCCGGTCCCGACTACCATGCCGCCCACCTTATTGGCAATGTCCATCAGGATCTGGGTCCGTTCCCTGGCTTGTCCGTTTTCATAGGTCACGCTCCTGTCATCCTCCGGCAGTCCGATATCCAGAAAATGCTGTTTTACACTGTCGCCGATGGGTATCGTCAAAAGACTGCAACCAAGCTGCTCGGCCAGTTTTTCCGCATTACTCTTGGTACGGTTTGTGGTTCCGAAACCCGGCATGGTCACCGGTATCATCTCATCTCTTGGCAGTCCCAAAAAATCATATGCTTTTGCGATCACCAGAAAGGCGAGGGTGGAATCCAGTCCCCCGGAAAGCCCGACTACTGCTTTTCGGCATCCGGTATGCTCCATCCGCTTTGCCAGTCCCTGTGCCTGGATCGTCAAAATCTCTTCGCAGCGGGCATCCCGCTTTGACGTATCGGAAGGCACGAAGGGTTTTCTCGAAAAACGCCTGTCAAGAAGCGTCTCCTGCAAAACAAGGCCTGTCTGTACGATCATATATTCCGGCGTCTGATCCGGATGAAAACTGGAAAGCCTCCTTCTCTCATAGCGGATCCGCTGGATGTCGATATCTGAATAAACAGCTTCATTTGTAAACCGTTTCGATTGTGCCAGGATCTTTCCGCCCTCGGCTATGATATTATGCCCGCCGAAAACCAGATCCTGGGTGGATTCCCCATACCCCGCGCTGGCATAGATATAAGCGCAGGCCAGCCTGCCGCTCTGGGCCGATACCAGCATTCTGCGATAATCCGCCTTGCCGATGGTCTCATTGGAAGCCGACAGATTCACGATCACGGAAGCGCCGCTGACTGCATGCCTTGCGGAAGGGGGATTAGCCGCCCACAGATCTTCGCAGATCTCCACGGCTACCGTCAAACCATCCACTGCATCCGAAGTAAACAGGATATCGGTCCCCAGCGGGATCTCCTGTCCGTCAAATTCCGTCATCACCGGCAGTTTATTACCGGGATAAAAATGCCTGCCTTCATAAAACTCGCCGTAAGTGGGCAGCTCCGTCTTCGGTACCAGTCCCATCAATTCCCCGCAGTTGATCACAGCAGCCACGTTATACAGTTTATGTTCATGTTCAAAAGGAAGCCCCACGAAGAACAGCCCGTCCATGCCATCACTGTGCTCGATAATGGTCATCAGTGCTTCCCTTGAAGACGCCAGAAGCTTTTCCTGATAAAACAGATCCTGACAGGTGTATCCCGTGATACACAGCTCCGGAAATACCGTGATCTTGGAGCCTTTTGCATCCGCCTCATCCATCAGAGCGCAGATCTGCTCTGCATTGTAATAAGGATCTGCCACCTTTACTTTTGGCGTCATCGCAGCAACCTTTACAAATCCGTCATACATCGCTTTATCCTCCCTGATCGTTCTTACTACTCCGCATCAGTCCCCTTCGGTGCCTGCTGCTCATTGATTATTGCTTTCTAAACTATCCGTTTTTTACTTTGCCATATCATAGAGTTGCTTCAGTCTCTGCGGCGCGATCACATATTTGCGTCCGCAAAAATGACAGCCCACTTCGATCTCTTTTCCCTCCGTCGTCATCTCGGACAGTTCTTTTTTTCCAAGGGACAGCACTGCTTTTTCGATCTTATCCATACTGCAGTCGCAGACAAAACCGCAGTCTCCCCGGTCCTCGATCTGCATATCAAGGCCTTCAAAAAGAACGCCCAATATATCTTCCGGCGACATGCCTGCGTCCAAAAGTGATGTCACGCTTTTGATCTTTGACAGGTTCTGCTCCAAGCGGTCGATCACCTCATCCGTTGCGTCCGGCATCACCTGTACAATAAAGCCGCCCGCCTGTTTGACGCTTCCGTCTTCTTTGTTTAAAAGCACGCCAAGTCCCACGGAAGATGGAATCTGCTCGGAAGTCGCGAAATAATAAGTCAGATCCTCTGCGATCTCTCCCGTTATGAGATCCGTCGTTCCCGCAAAGGGTTCCTTCAGCCCCATATCCCGGATAACAGTCAGTGTTCCGTACCCCAGTGCGCCGCCCACGTCCAGTTTATGGTCCGGTCTGGCATATCCTTCAAAGACCGGATTGATCACATAACCCTTCACATGCCCTTTTCCGTTTGCCGTGACTGTCAGACCGCCGATGGGACCGTCACATTTGATCTGCAGCGTCAGAAGGTCCGAATCGTTCTTGAGCATGCTGCCCATCAGCACGCCGCCGCAAAGCAGTCTGCCGAGCGCCGCCGTTGCCACCGGACAGGTTCCATGCGCCACTCTGGCCGTTTCTGCAAGCTGTCTGCCTGTCAACGCGAAACCACGCAGCTGCAGGCCGCCTGCCGTGGCCCTTACAAGGTAATCCTGTTTTTCCGTGTTGTTTGTCGCTATGTCATTCATTACTTCGTTGTTCATCGATATCTCTCTCTTAGATTAGCATTTCTTTTCGGTTCTTTATTTTCACAGCAAGTCCGTACATTCCGATTTTTCCCTTTTTGCTTTGTCTACTGTTACGTTGTTAAACAGATTCTACGCCGATCAGCTGTATCAGCTGTTTATCGGCTGCTGTTTTTTGATCGGGTTTATTTACGAATTCTCTTCGGCAGGTTGCTTGCCACACTCCCTTGCAACCGCCAGCAGCCTTCCCGCTTCGCTTAGTCCGTCTGACTGTTTTACCGGATAAAAGCCAATAAACTCAAGTCCTGCCTGCAGAATCAATTCCTTCATCTCCTCCGGTTCATATCCCCGCTGGAGATGGGTTTCGATGCTTCGCTCAAACAGATTGCCCCGTCTGACAAACAACGTCAGTTCACAGGTATTGATGCCGCTTTCTTCATCATATTCATTTTCCCAGATAAAACTGCAATCCTCACGATTCTCGGCAATACAGCCGTCTCCGATCTGATCGGCATATTTTTCCGCCGTATTAAAATCAAAGAGAAAGATTCCGCCGGGATCGAGATAATTATTCACCAGTTTAAAACAGGCCAGCACCTCTTCCGCCTCCAGAAGGTAATTGATGCTGTCACAGGCGCAGGTTACGGCCCGTACGGTTCCGTAGAGTTCAAACTCGCACATATCCTGGAGCAGATACAAAATGCCGCTCCCGCCGTCTTTGCTGCCGCCATCAGCGTTATCGTCGCCGTCATCATTGCCGGCCATCTTCTTACTCTTTTCTCTCGCCCGATTCAGCATCGCTTCGGAATCATCAATGCCGATCATGTCAAAGCCGCGCCGTGCCAATTCCATGGTCATATTGCCGCTGCCACAGGCCAGGTCGCAAACAAGGCCGTCTTCTATGCCGTAAGACCGCAATATCTCCACATATTGATCTGCCCAAAGCTGATAGGGCACATTGTCCATCAGTTCATCATATACATCCGCAAAACTGTCGTAAGATGTCATATCCTGATAATCTGTTTTTTCTTCCATAGACTGCACCATCAAATTAAAAGATCGCGCCAAGCGCTCCGAAGACGCCTGAGGAAACCAGCCACATGATCACGCCGGCCAAAAGCACTCCCAACATAACCGCCGCAACCGACGTCTTAAAATCCATATCCAGAATGCTGGCCGCCAGTGTTCCGGTCCAGGCACCGGTTCCGGGAAGCGGAATGCCCACAAACAAAAGCAGCGCTACAAACAATCCGCCCTTGCCTGCTTTGCTGAGCAGTTTCTGTCCTCCCTTTTCCCCCTTTTCCAGACAAAAGGTGAAGAACTTGCCGATCACCGGTTTATCTTTGCCCCACTCAAGCACCTTTCTTGCAAAGAAATAGATGATGGGAACCGGCAGCATATTGCCGATCACGGATATGATATAGGTATTTATAAGGGGTAATCCCAGCTTCATTCCGAACGGGATCGCGCCACGCAGTTCCACTAATGGCACCATGGAAACCAAAAACACCAACAAATACTTTCCTGTCATTACTCACTCTCCCTGAAATTGATCACTTGATTTTCGGCCCGGTTTTATACCGGACTCTGTACTTTTAATTTATCACCTGTTTTACACCTTCGGTTTTCTTACCAAACTTTGCTCTTTGAATGCATCATTCGTTCAGTTCCTCCGGTTTTCATATCGCGCCTTTCTGCTCTAGCCGATATACATCCGAAGCACATCCAGCATCTTATCCATCTGGGCGTCTGTGCCGATGGTGATGCGAAGGTCATCCTTGATCAGCGGATCATCCCAGCGGCGCACAAAG
>JAEEKC010000091.1 GCA_016282215.1 Lachnospiraceae bacterium | reverse complement strand
TGGGTATCCGTTAGCTGTGGGAGGACAAAAGTGTCCGCCACCACCACAATATAGGAGGTGTCAAAATGGCAAAGAAAGTAGAAGGTTATATCAAGTTACAAATTCCTGCCGGCAAGGCAACGCCGGCTCCGCCGGTTGGTCCCGCTCTGGGTCAGCACGGTGTGAACATCGTTGAATTCACCAAGCAGTTCAACGCAAGAACAGCTGATCAGGGTGACATGATCATCCCGGTTGTTATCACTGTGTACGCAGACAGGAGCTTTTCCTTCATTACGAAGACTCCCCCCGCTGCAGTTCTTTTGAAGAAGGCATGCAAGATCCAGTCCGGATCTGCAGTACCTAACAAGACCAAGGTAGCTCAGATCTCCAAGGCTGATCTTCAGAAGATCGCAGAACTGAAGATGCCGGATCTGAATGCAGCATCTTTGGAAGCAGCTATGAGTATGATCGCAGGTACCGCAAGATCCATGGGTATCGAGGTTGAAGACTAAAGGAGGAGGAGACAATGAAGCACGGAAAGAAATATAACGAGGCTGCGAAGCTTGTGGACCGTTCCCAGCTTTTAGACCCCGCAGAGGCAGTTGCACTGGTAAAGAAGACCGCAACCGCAAAGTTTGATGAGACAGTAGAAGTACATATCCGTACAGGCTGCGACGGAAGACATGCCGATCAGCAGATCCGTGGTGCGGTAGTACTGCCCAACGGAACAGGTAAGACCGTTCGTGTTCTGGTTTTCGCAAAAGGCGATAAGATCAATGAGGCTGAGGCAGCAGGTGCCGATCATGTAGGCGGCGAGGAACTCATCCCGAAGATCCAGAATGACGGTTGGCTTGATTTCGACGTAGTTGTTGCAACTCCTGATATGATGGGCGTTGTAGGTCGTCTCGGTAAGGTGCTCGGTCCTAAGGGACTTATGCCCAACCCGAAGGCAGGCACGGTTACCATGGACGTTACAAAAGCAATTGCCGATATCAAAGCAGGTAAGATCGAGTACAGGCTTGATAAGTCCAACATCATCCACTGCCCGATCGGAAAGTCTTCCTTTGATGAGGGTAAGCTCCTTGAGAACTTCACCACTCTGATGGAAGCGATCACCAAGGCTAAGCCTTCCACCCTGAAAGGTCAGTATCTTCGTTCCGTAACACTGGCAACCACCATGGGCCCCGGCGTAAAAGTGAACACCATGAAACTGAGCTAAGCCATATCGGGAATTACGATTCAAACGAGAAGGAAAGCTCGGTGTGTAAAGCAAAAAGAAATGTGAGAAAACGGCAGCTTTGGCTGCCGTTTTTTGCATTGCGCGTATCGGTGTGATATACTAATAAGGCTTCCCTTTGGGGGGAAAGAAAGGAATCGAAATCTTGGACAAAAAACGTTTTATCATCATATTCGTAAGTGTTCTGATCATAACCCTGTTCTTTGGCGGCCTGGGGCTTATGTACTATGCGCATCTGCGAAAATCCGATGAAACAGAATGGCAGGAAAGATATGGGGATCAGGAGACGGCAGGCAAGCTGTTGACCGAGAATTCTAAGGCAGAAGATACCGGCATCATCCAAACAGATGCAGACGACGAACAGATGACGGAGAAGAGTGATTTTGGCAAATCACAAAACAGTGATGAACTGTCTTCTTCGGAGCCGTCCACTCCCGTTACCCTGGTGTTTACCGGAGATATCTGCTTTCATGATCCCTATGCCAATATGGGCGCCTACAGACAGCGGGGCAGCAGTATTGATAACTGTATCGATGGCATGCTCCTTTCCGAAATGCGAAATGCGGATATCTGCATGGTGAATAATGAGTTTCCCTATTCTGACAGGGGTGCGCCGTTGGAAGGAAAAACTTATGCCTTTCGCAGCAAGCCCTCCAATGTATCGATCCTGACCGATATGGGCGTTGATATCGCAGGAATTGCCAATAACCACGCTTTTGACCATGGCGAAACAGCGTTTCTTGATACGCTTGATACTCTGGCGGGAGCCGGGATACCTTATGTGGGGGGCGGTCATAATATCGAAGAGGCAGCCTCTCCGGTGATCATCGAAAAAGGCGGCATGAAGATCGGTTTTGTCGCAGCAACGCAGATCGAGAGAAACTGGAGCCCGGATACCAGAGGGGCAACGGATACACAGCCGGGAGTCATGCGGACTTTTACGGAATCGGAACTGCCGCGGTTTTTGGAAGCGATCAGGAAAGCAGATGCCATGTGCGATTTCCTCGTGGTCTTTGTTCACTGGGGGTCTGAAAATACGGATGTGTTAGATGGACATCAGACCGGACAGGCAGCGGCCTATGCCGAGGCCGGCGCGGATCTGATCGTAGGCTGCCACCCCCACTGTCTTCAGGGACTGGGTATGTGCGGACAGGTCCCTGTCATCTACAGCCTCGGGAATTACTGGTTTAATTCCAAGCGGGTGGATACGGCGCTTTTGAAAGTGGTGGTGGAAGATTGCAGAATTTCGTCATTGCAGATGATACCTGCTCTGCAGCATGACTGCAGGACAGATCATGTGGAGGGCAGCGAAGCAGACAGGATCATTTCATACTTAAACAGTATTTCCATAGGGGGCGCTCATCTGGACGGCAGCGGATATCTGGAGTTTTCATGATGATCATATAAGATAATATGGATTGGAAAACATACTTATCAATATTTCTCGGGTAAATCCGTAAAGAATACGGGATTGACAAGCCTGCATATCAGGAGAACAATGAGTGGGGGTAGGAAAAGAAAGATATGTTAGTGTGAAGTGTAAAGTCCGGTTCGAGAATACTGAGACGAAAAACTGCCGATTAGTAGGGGAAGAAAAGCATGAAGCGGAAAAGATTTGCGATCTTCGGATGCGGTTATACCAGCAGATACAGGCACAGCCTCTGCAGAGCATTTAATACGGCTGCGGATGAGATTGGCGTGGATCTGGTGTATTTTAATTCCATGGGAATGATCGGGGAGATCAATGCCCAGTATGGGGATTATGAATTTGACCTCATCGAGGATGTGGACCTGGCCGGATTTGACGGGATCATCTATGACGGTGAAGGATATAATGTAGAGGGCATGGCAGATAAAGTCATCCGGAAGCTTCGGCGAGCCGGCTGTCCCGTGGTCTCTGTCAGCAACTGTGTGGATGGCTTTTTTAATATTGAATTTGATGATGCAGGTGCCCTTGCCGATCTGACAGAGCATTTTATTAAGGCGCATGGGTTTACCAGGATCGGCTATATGTCCGGACCGTTGGCGCATCCCGATGCCAGAGCCAGGCTGGAAGCATTCCGGTCTGTGATGAAGAAAAACGGTATGCCGGAGAATGGCGCCGGCATGTTCGAAGGGGATTTCTGGTTCCATAAAGGAGAGGAAGCAGCGGACTTCTTTTTATCCCAGCCCCTGCGTCCCCAGGCGGTTGTCTGTGCAAATGATTATATGGCCATTGCGCTTGCCACGGCTCTGAAAAACAGAGGGATTAAGATCCCGGATGATATTGCAGTCTCCGGTTTTGACGGAACGATTGAAGGACAGGAGTATTTGCCGCACATTACTTCGGCAACCAGGGAGCGCCTTGATATTGCAAGAAAGGCCCTGCGTATTTTGGCAAATGACGGCAAAGAGGAGAGCGGACAGGAAAGCGTCAGGATCAGACCACGTCCCATCTATACCCAGTCCTGTGGCTGCAGCCGGCTTGATTACCGGTATGAGGCAGAGAGCGTTAACCGCCTGTACGAGATCAACAGGAAATTCAGTTATGCATTGTACGACACGGAATCTTCCCTGCTTCTTCTGAACAAGGTGGAAAACCTTCACGATCTCGAAGAGCTGATCAAGGATAATCCCATCGATTTCGGTGCGTACAGAGCTTTCTTTTTGATGCTGCTGACCGATGAAGAGAACAGGCTTTCCATAGAAAATGATTTCACCCATTCCACCGGGAAGTTTTCGCCTATCATCTGGATCGACAGGAACAGGGAGTATTCACGCTCGGAAAGAACATTTGACACATCAAACATGATACCGGAATCCGACCGGGACAAGTCGCATTTTTACTATGTCATGAGCGTACACTGCGCGGAGCGGCTGTTTGGCTATGCCGCCATTGAAATGGAAGGCAAGGATATTTTTGACGAGTTTTATAATATCTGGCTTCTGAATATTGCGTTGACCTTAGAGGGTCTTTTGAAAAATGACCGCATCAACCGCCTGATCGGCAGGCTGCAGGATATGGGAATCCGGGATTCCATGACGGGGATGCTGAACCGGCGCGGATTTGATACAAGGGCCAGGGAAGCTCTTTCCAGGCTGCGGGATAAACAGACGGTATGCGCTATGGTCATTGATATGGACGGTCTTAAGCGCATCAATGATGAGTATGGCCATTATGAAGGGGACAGTGCCATTAAGGCGGCTGCGGATATGATCACGAAGTGCTGCGACTCCGGCGAGATCGCCGCCAGGGCCGGCGGAGATGAGTTTTATATTTTTTCCGCAGATTATTCCGACAGGCTTTTGGAACGCTTTAACAGACAGCTTTCCGAGGCGATCGAGGCCTACAACAAGGTTTCCGGGAAACCCTATAAGGTATCCTTAAGCTGCGGTGCTTACCTGGCCGAGACGGACAGCAAGGGACGTATCGAGGACTTCCTGAGCGTCAGCGACGCAAGGATGTATGAGGCTAAAATGAAAAAGCCGGGCAAACGCCGGTAGATTGACTTTTGTAGCCGGAAATCTTATAATATAACTGTCTGAACGTATACATGAAAACAGACAAAATGGGGATGAAAAAGGGGAATCACACTGTAGTATAAAGTTCGGTATGAAAATGCTGAACCGATAACTACTGAAAAATTGGGAGGTTAGAAAAATGGGTAATGCAGGAAACAAAACCGGCGGCGGGGTGAGACTCAATATGAGGATTACCCTGATTCTTTTTGCGTTGATACCTCTTGTGATCGTTGCCATGACGATCGGAACGGTGTCTATCAAAAACAGCAAAAAAGAGCTCAAGTCGTACACGCGCGACTCCCTGGTGCAGGTGATCGATGGGATCGGAATTGCTTTTGATCAAACTGTCATCCAGAATCAGGAGACGCTGAAGGCTTATGCAACAGCCCCGATTCTGAAGGAGGCACTGCAGCATCCCGATGATCCTGAAATTGCTGCCAAGGCGCAGCAGTATACGCTGGATTATTTCGGATCCATCGATGGCTGGGAAGGATTATACCTGGCGGACTGGGACAGCAAGGTTATGACGCATCCCAATGAAGGTGTGATCGGCATGGTGCTTCGCGAAGGCGATGCCTTAACCGGTCTTCATGATTCCATGCAGTCAGCCGACAGCGGTGTATTTAATACAGGTGTCATGGTAAGCCCTGCATCCGGTCAGCGTATCATGTCGATGTATACCCCGATCATGATCGATGGCCAGCCGGCCGGTTTTGCCGGAGGTGCCTTTTATGTCCAGAATATTGCAGCGAAATTATCGGATGTTTCCGGGCTCAGTCTTTCAAGTGCCTATGTATACTATGTAGATAAAGAAGGCATCATGCTGCATCATCCGGATGAGGAAAAGATCGGAAAACCGGTTGAGAACGAGGCGGTGAAAGGGCTTGTTGCACAGATTGGTGAAGGCCAACATCCTGAGCCGGATCTCATTGAATATATTTATAAAGGAAAGACTAAATATGCCGGCTATTATATCGGCGCTAACGAAAGTTATATTGCGGTTCTGACGGCTGATGAAGCAGATGTAATGAGCGGCATTAACAATATCAGGACAGCAACCATTCTCATTTGTGTGATCTGTGTTGTGGTATTCAGTGTACTGGCGGTTCTCATCGAGCGTCTGATCTCCGTGCCCATCATCGAGATCTCCAGATCGCTGGATATTCTCAGTACCGGTGATGTGACGGCTGACTGCAAGGCTAATACGCATATCAGAGAAACCCTCAGCCTGCTTGGTTCTTTCTTTGCCCTGCGGGATGCACTGAAATCCTCCATGGGCTCCGTAAAAGATGCTGCCATGCGTCTGAATGAATCCATCATGGGCGTAGATTCCAAAACCGTACACAATGTGGATTCCGTATCCCAGATCAATACGGCGATCAATGAGGTGGCGCAGACCTCCCAAAGCGTTGCAGGCAGCGCACAGGATATGGCTGAGAAGGCTGTTTATCTCGGAGAAAACGTTGAGACGCTGAATGACAATGTGCGGAATCTGTATGAGGATTCACAGAAGATCAAAGAGGCAAACAACGAGGCTACGGACTGCATGAAATCTGTATATGAAGGTGCAAATGAATCTGTTGCCGCCATGAATGATATTAACAGCAAGATCCAGGAGACCAACTCCGCCATCGCCGATATCGGCAGCGCGATCCAGGCAATCGAATCCATCGCATCCCAGACAAACCTGCTGTCGCTTAACGCATCCATCGAGGCGGCGCGTGCGGGCGAAGCGGGAAGAGGATTTGCGGTTGTGGCTGATGAGATCAGAAGCCTTGCTGATTCTTCCGCTGATTCAGCGAAAGAGATCAAACAGATTATTGAGAGAGTTGTGGAATTGTCTCAGGGAACGGTTGAGATTTCCAACAGAGTATTCGAAGTGATCCGTGCAGAGCAGGCAGATATTCAGCAGGCACAGGAGAAATTCATCGTGCTGTCGGAGTCGGTGGAATCCTCCATCGTGGAGATCGATACGATCCGTCAGATGGCAGGCACGCTGGATCAGATCAAATCGGATCTGGCAAGTGCAACAACAGAACTTGGTGCAATCTCCGAAGAACTCGGTGCTTCGGCTGAGGAGGTTGCGGCTTCCTGCCAGACCGTTACGGATGCCTGCTTGGAAACGCAGAATGCAGCGACGGATATGCATAAGGTGAACGCAAACATGACGGAGGCCGTTTCCTATTTCAAGATTGATTAGTGAAAACGGATACGATTCACGGCGGTTGTGAATCGTAACCTTGGTTGATGTCATAAAATTGACAGGATTGACAGAAAAGTGATATAGCTTAGCCCCCTTTTGGTGTATGATATTTTCAGGGTATCATATATCAAAAGGGGGTATCTTTATGAAAAAAAGAATAGGGATATTTTTAATCACGGCTACGATGGTTCTTTTGTCCGGCTGCGGCGGGGACGCGGTTTCTGACGGCGCTGCAAGCTCAGGCAGCGAAGCGGTGCAGGATAGCGCAGCAGATGACACAAGCGCAGGTGATCAGCAGGCACAGACGGAAGATGAGGCCGGGGCAGCGGAAGATGCTAATGGCAGTGAAGTGACTGCGCCGGAAGGTTATCATCTGATCTGGCAGGATGAATTTGACGGAGATTCCCTGTCAAAGGATGATTGGAATTATGAAGCACATCCGAAGGGATGGGTAAACAACGAGTGGCAGGAATACATTCCCACGGATGAATATGCTTTTGTAAAAGATGGACAGCTGGTGATCCAGCCGAAAAAAGACGGGAATGATTATTATTCCGGCAGGGTAAATACCCAGAGCAGACATGCCCTGAAATACGGCAGGATTGAGGCGAGTATTAAAGTCCCTGAAGGACAGGGCTTCTTACCGGCCTTCTGGATGATGCCGGAGAATGAAGGCTTCTATGGTCAGTGGCCGAAGTGCGGCGAGATCGATATCATGGAAGTCCTCGGAAATGATACAAAGCGTCTGTACGGAACATTGCACTACGGCGAGCCGCATAAACAGCAGCAGGGCAGTGTGGAACTGAAGGACGGCGATTTTTCAAAAGAGTTCCATGAGTTTGCCATTGAGTGGGAACCGGGACAGATCCGCTGGTATCTGGACGGCGAGCAGTATTTTGAAACATCTGACTGGTTCACCAAGTACGACGGTGAGGAAGAAAAGCCTTATCCCGCGCCTTTTAATCAGGAATTTCATGTGATCCTGAACGTGGCTGTGGGCGGCGACTGGCCGGGCAATCCGGATGATACCACCGTGTTTGACGAGCGCGCTGCCATGTATGTGGATTATGTTCGCATGTATCAGAAGGACAGCTATGATGAGAATGTGACAAAGCCCGAGAAAGTCAGGGAGTTCAAAGAAGCCGATGAGACCGGCAATTTTGTGACCAACAGCGATTTCGCAAATGACGAAGACTTAACAGATGATGTGGACTGGAAATTCCTTCTGTTCAACGGCGGCGAAGGTGAGGCCAAGATTCAGGATGGTGAGATCACCATTACTTCTTCGAATGAGGGAACGGAAGAATACAGCGTGCAGCTGGTACAGCCCGGCATGCCGATGATCAAGGGAAAGAGTTATACGTTCTCATTTGAGGCTTATGCAGATGAAGAGCGTCAGATGAAACCGGCCATTACGGCGCCGGAGGTAGACTGGATCCGTTATTTCCCGGATACGCCGGTGGATCTGACAACAGACTGGCAGACCTACAGTTTTACCTTTGAGATGACAGAGGAAGACGATGACAAGGGCCGCGTGGAATTCAACATGGGTAAGCAGGGTTCGACAGCGACGATCCATATCCGGAACGTACGGCTGGAAGAGACTCAGTAATTGTACGTGATAGTGCAAATCCGGTATGAAAACCGGAGGAATGCGGCTACTGATAAATTAATAGTATAAAGCCCGGTATGAGAATTCGGAGCCGAAAAACTGATGATAAATTAATAGTATAAAGCCCGATATGAAAATCCGGAGCCGAAAAACTGATGAATTGGGAGGGTGGATCATTGAGAAGATGGAAGGGATATGAACATGGCGTGAACCTGGGTGGATGGTTGTCCCAGTGCGATCATACCAGGGAACGGTATGATAACTTCATCATTGAGGATGACATCAGACGGATCAGCACCTGGGGGCTTGACCATATCCGTGTTCCGATCGATTATAACCTGGTAGAGGATGGAGCAGGTCAGTACAAAGAGCGTGGTTTTGAGTATATCGAAAGGGCGGCTGAGTGGGCAGGAAAGCATGGCTTGAACATGATCCTTGATCTGCACAAGACCTATGGGTTTTCCTTTGATCCCGGACATAAAGAAGAGGGCTTTTTCGAAAACGAAGCCTATCAGGAGCGCTTTTACAGCCTGTGGGAGGAGCTGGCAAGACGTTTTACTGATTTAGGGGACCGTATCGCCTTCGAATTGCTGAACGAAGTGACGGACAAGGAGTATTGCGAAACCTGGAACCGGATCGCTGCAACGTGCATTGCCAGGATCCGCGTGATCGCGCCGAAGACGAAGATCCTTGTGGGCGGCTATTGGAATAACAGTATTGCGGCGGTTAAGGATATCCTTCCTCCTGCCGATGAAAATATCGTATATAATTTTCATTGCTATGAGCCTTTGATCTTTACGCATCAGGGCGCTTACTGGGCACCGGGGATGGATCCGGCATTTCGGATTTCCATACATGCAAGTTACAAGGAGTTAGCAGCTGCTTCCGAAAAGAACCTGACGCAGGTGACTGTTTCCATGGAGGGTGTCGATGAGAATGCAAGTCTCGGACCGGAATACTTTGTTCATCACTTCGGCGAAGCGGTGAAGGTTGCCGAGGAAAGAGATGTACCGCTTTACTGCGGGGAATACGGTGTGATCAATCTGGCCGATCCGCAGGAGTCGCTCGAATGGTACCGCATCATCAGCGAGGTCTTTAACAGATTCGGTATCGGACGAGCTGCCTGGAGTTATAAGGAGATGGATTTCGGATTGATCGACGGACATATGTCCGATGTATTTTCGGAATTGATAAAAGAGTTATAATGATTCTAAACAGAGTGTTGTTTCCGGCACCTTGCGTACGGGACCGGGATAACCATATAGAAACTTACTACACGAAACGGCCGACAGTTTTTGCTGTCGGTCGTTTTGTGTGTGGCTTTTCACTCTATCATATCATCATGAAATGTGGTATACTCATAAAAAGCTTAACAGGCGGGGATAATTATGAAAACAGGAAAAGCAGCATGGACGATAAAATACTCTCTATTAAACTCAACGTATTTTATCGCCTTTTGTACGATACATGCCTATGCGGCGGTGTTTCTTCTGGCGCATGGTTTTACCAATACGCAGGTGGGCATTTTGTTAGCACTGGCTAACATTTCATCTGCTGTCTGCCAACCGCTTGTGGCAGCGCTGATCGACAAACCGGGACCGGTTACCAACCGGGGCTTCATCATTTTTTCCGTACTTGCCATTATGGCGGGTTCCGGTCTTTTGATGCTGGTCAATGAGAACAAGGTCATTATCTTTATTGTATATGCGCTGATCTATATGATCCAGTTCACCTATCAGCCGGTGATGACGGCGCTCTGTTTTGAATATCAAAACAAAGGCGCGGATATCATGTACGGGCTGTCAAGGGGACTTGGTTCTGCAGGCTTTGCCGTAACGTCTATGCTGATCGGTGGCGTGGTGGAAAAGCGGGGTGTGTTTGTTCTGTTGATCGTGAATGTCTTTGCGATGGCAGCGTCCCTGGCCGCAATCCTGCTGTTTCGAAATCCGGCGAAAGGTGCAGCCAAAGAAGCAGTCGCTGCCCGGGATCATGCCGAAGAGGAAAGACAGGGCACCGGAGCAGGAAAGCTGCAGGAAGATGAAGAAACTGATATGAAAAGCCAGGCACAGGGTGGGACCCTGGACGGCGGGCGGGGAGATGCGGCCGGGAGCAGTCTTCGTGAGTTTGCAAAGATGTATCCGGCATACGCAGTGTTTCTCGTTGCCGTTGTCTGCTTCTTTTTTGCCCATAATATGATCAACGACTTTATGATCCAGATCATCAGGGAACTGGGCGGTGCAGAAAAAGAGTTAGGCACTGCTAACTTTTTGCAGGCAATCCTGGAACTTCCGGTCATGGCTATGATCGGTGTGATCTTAAAAAAGATCTCCGCAAGGAAACTACTTCTGATCTCAGGAGTAGCTTTTCTGATCAAGATCGTGATCCTGATCTTTGCAAAAGATATGACGGCCATGTATATCAGCCAGTCCTTCCAGTTGCTTGCTTATGCGTTGTTTATTCCGGCAGCGGCTTACTATGTCAGTGAGACGATGCGGCAATTCGATCAGGTGAAGGGGCAGGCTTTTATCACGACTGCGATCACGGTGGGTGGTATCTTTTCCAACTTTATCAGCGGAAGGATCCTCGACAGCCTGGGTGTGAAGGCCATGCTGATCACCGGAACAATGGTCTGTGCTGTGGGCGTTGTGATCGCCTTTCTGGCGCTTGGACGCAGAAGGTCCTGACGGACGGCAGCAATCTGCAGTGGGTAGGGGAGAATTGAGAAACAATGGATAAGATTCTGTTTTTAGAATGGAAGAGTTTCGGAAACGAGCATATCATCCCGGTTTTTGAAGGACTGGGGTATGAAGTGGTGCGAATGCCCTTTGATGTTCATGATGATGATACCCGCATGAGCGAGCAGCTGGCAGCAGGTATCGCACAGAAGATCCTGGAAACGAAACCGGTTTTTTTGTTTTCTTTTAACTATTATCCGGTTGCTGCGATCGCGGCGAAAGCATGCAGGATCAAGTACGTATCCTGGATCTACGACAGTCCGTTTATTCAGTCCTATTCACAGACGGCGCTGTATGAAACGAACAGGATCTTTCATTTTGACAGCAGTGAGGCTGCACATCTTAAGGCGCTCGGCGTACCCCATGTTTTTTATCTGCCTATGGGCGCGGCCTGCAAGCACTATGATACAATGATCCCGACGGTTGCCGATCACGCAGCTTATGACAGTGATATCACCTTTATCGGGTCAACGTATAGCGAAACGCGTAATCATATGTTCCGTCATCTTGAAAACCTGGATGACAGGACGAGTGGCTACGTAGATGCCCTGATGCAGGCGCAGCTGAATCTGTACGGTGTGGATGTGATCGAACCGGCCTTAAGTCCGGATGTTGTAGAGAAGATACAGAAGGTTTGTCCGGTTTATGCCAGTGGCGATGGCATGGAAACAGCCGAGTGGGTGATCGCCAATTATTTCCTGGCGAGAAAGGTGACAGCCATGGAACGGCAAAAGCTTTTGACCCTTCTTTCGGGGAAATTCAAGGTCAGGCTTTTTACACCGGAGAAAACGCCGGATCTTCCGAAGGTCCTGAATATGGGAAAGGTGGATTATTACGACCGGGCACCCATCGCCATGAAATGCGCGAAGATCAATCTGAATATTTCCCTGCGAAGTATTCATACGGGCATGCCGCTTCGGGCCGTCGATATCATGGCCTGCGGCGGGTTTTTGTTAAGCAATTACCAAGCGGATTTTATGGAATACTTTGAACCCGGAAAGGATTTCGTGTATTATGAAAGCATCGGACAGGCAGCGGAGCTTTGTGAGTATTATCTGACGCATGAGGAAGAAAGAAATAAGATTGCGGCCAGCGGCTATGAGAAGGTAAAGGAGCTTCTCGGTTATTCTTCCCAGGTTGAAAAAATGCTCGCTCTGATATAAAACACAGAGCCGAAAATTTGTGGTCAATAAAGCCGGTAAACGAATAATTCATTCAGCAGTATAAAGTCCGGTACGAAAATACGAAGTCGATAAACAAATAATTAATTAAGGAGACAGCTATGAATATTGCAGTGATTTTCGCCGGAGGTTCCGGCAGAAGGATGCACACGAAGGACAAACCCAAGCAATTTCTGATGGTGCACGGCAAGCCGATCATCGTGCATACCATTGAGAAGTTTCAATACCATCCGGCTATCGATGGGATCATTGTTGTCTGCATTGAAGACTGGATCGATTATATGAAGGAAATGCAGTATCGATATCGCCTCGATAAGATCGGCAAGATCGTTCCCGGTGGAGGAACGGGACAGCTTTCCATTTTTAACGGACTCAAGGCAGCGGAAGAGGTGTACGGCTCGAAGGATAACATTGTATTGATTCACGATGGTGTACGCCCGCTGATCAATGATGAACTGATCGATGCCAATATTGCCTCCGTAAAGGAGCATGGATCTGCCATCACGGTTACCCCGGCAAAGGAAACGGTTATTCTGGTAGATGATAACGGACTGGTAACGGATGTGCCCAGCCGTGAGCATTCAAGAACGGCGCAGGCGCCGCAGAGCTTCTGGCTTTCCGAAATCCTGAATGTCCACAGACAGGCTGTTTTTCTGATGGAGACCAATGCGATCGACAGCTGTACTTTGATGCGCAGGTTTGGTAAAAATGTGTCTGTGGTAGTCGGACCGAATCATAATATCAAGATCACGACGCCGGAGGATTTTTACATTTTCCGTGCATTATATGATGCCATCGAGAATGAGCAGATGGGATGAGTATGAAAAAACTGATCATCACCTATCATGGGGATGTGGAAACCACATCCTTCTTTATGACACAGATCGAAAGTCAGCTTCAGGCGGATGGGTATCAGGTTTATCCACTTTTTTATGATGCTGTGCCTGCCGAACTTTCGTCGGATATCGCGGCATATCTTCAAAGATCGCCTGAGCAGGCGGAAAAGGATTTGGAAGGCGCTGTTTTTCTGACTTTTAATTTTGCGGGATGTTATTCAAAAGATCCGTGTTTATACAAGGACGGGATGCTGGTAGACCGTTACCGGATGCGGATCGTCAATATCCTGGTGGATCATCCATATCATTATCACGATTTCCTGTATGAACAGATAAAGGAACGGCGCGACAGATATCTGCAATTTGATCTTGACCGTCAGCATATTGCTTACATGGAACGGTATTTTCCGGAAATTTCGCTCGGAGGATGTTTGCCAAGCGGCGGGACAGCTTATAAAGAGGAAGCGGGCGAAGACACTGCGGACACAGATGAACGTCCTGTCGATATTCTGTTTGCAGGTACCTATGTGCCGCCGGAAGGTTTCGATCTTTTTATCGAAAGAAACGGCCCGGAGTACAGTGCTTTTTATCATTCCATGCTGCGGGAGGCTTTGGCAGATCCGTCGGCAAAACTGGAAGATATCATCCGGCGGCGCCTGATCGAAGAGATCGAGGAGGGCGTGAGTGAAGATGAGATCCGGCAGACGCTGGGACACGTTCAGTTTTTGGATTATTTTGTGAGATATAAAAGGCGCGGCGAAGTGATCCGATATCTGGCCGATTGGGAGTCGGATGAAGAAAGAGCAGACCGGGAAATGCCGGATGATACAGACGGAGAAGGGCTTCATATCACGATCGTCGGTTCCGGCTGGGAGCACTTGATGGAACAGATCAGGCATCCCGAGCGCATCACGCTTTTGCCCTATGCGGACAGTAGTGAGGTGCTGCGGCTCCTGACAAAGACAAAAATCTCCCTGAATGTGCTGCCTTCTTTTCATGAGGGTGCCCATGACAGAATATGGAATTCCATGCTCTGCGGTGCGGTTTGCGTGACTGATACAAACGACTATCTGAATGCGTTCTTGCAGGACGGTGAGAATGCCATTGCCTTTCGGACGCCTGCCATCGATGACGACGTATTGAGGGCCGGTAATGCACAGGAAGATAACAGTGTACAGTCGGTTGGGGCTGGTGATACCGGAGACGGATTCGTGCAGGAAGACGACACGGCAGGCAGGCATAGATATCGCCTGACTGCGGAAGGAGAAAAAGAGATGGCTCGGCTTGCCCGGCGCATCCGTGATCTTCTTCGGCCGGAAGCAGAGGATGAGCGCAGCAGGATCGCCCGGGCAGGGGAAAAGCTGGCTGCTTCGCAGACCTGGGCCCACAGAACGAAGGGGCTGGAGAAAGTGTTGGATGCCCTGATTTAGCATACATAAAGGAAAACATTAATACTGATCTGTTACAATGCAAGGTCCGATATGAAAAATTCGGAGTCGATAAACGAATGATAAATTGGTAGTGCAAAGCCCGGCATGAAAATACGAAGCTGAAAAACTAATGATAAATTGGTAGTGCAAAGCCCGGTATGAAAATACGAAGCTGAAAAACTAATGATAAATTCAGGAGGATATGCAGATGAATGCGGAAGGTGCGCAGGATAAGAAGATTTTAGCGCTGATCACAGCGCGGAGCGGTTCAAAGAGCGTAAAAGATAAAAATATCCGTCCCATCGACGGGAAACCGATGCTGGCCTATTCGGTGGAGCATGCGCTTGCGTCAAAATATATAAACCGGATCGTCCTGACAACGGACAGCGAGGAATACGCAAGGATCGGAAAAGAGTACGGCGCTGAAATACCCTTTATCAGGCCTGCTGAGTACGCAACGGACAGTGCGCTTGATATTGATGTATTTGTCCATGCGCTGGGCTTTTTGCGGGATCAGGAAGGGTATGAGCCTGATATCGTGGTGCATCTTCGCCCAACTTATCCTTTCCGGGATGTGGCAGACATTGATACCATGATCGAAAAAATGATGGCAGACGAAACCATTGATTCGCTCCGCAGTGTCCGCAAGAATACCGTAGTGCCGCATAAGATGTGGTATCTGAAGGAAGACGGTCTTTTGGACCCCTTGATGAAGGATATTCCGGAAGCCTACAATATGCCCCGTCAGGCGCTTCCGGCCACCTACATTCAAAACGGAAATGTGGACCTTCTCCGTCCGCGATGCATTTGGGAGTATCATTCCATGACAGGAAAGAAAATCATGGGCTATGAGATGAAAGAGATGTATGATGTGGATACAGAGGAAGATTTCAGCCGTGTGGATCGTGTCCTTCGGGCGCGCAGGGGCGGTCAGCAGTTTGTCTTTGATATCGATGGCGTGATCGCCACCTACCGGGACGACCTGGCTTATGATAAGGCCATGCCGAATCAGAAGATGATCGATATCATCAATCAGCTGCATGACTGGGGGAACCGTATTGTCCTGTATACCGCAAGAGGCTATGTGACCAGGATCGACTGGCGAGAAGTAACGGAACAACAGATGGCAGACTGGGGGCTGAAGTATGATGAGCTTCTCTTTACAAAGCCCAATGGTGATTTTTATGTAGATGATAAGATGATGGATATGGCGTTTTTATATAAAGAATTTTCAAAGTGATCCGTTCATCAGCGGATATATCATAACAGATATCAAATATCAGATGAAAAATGAGATAGGGGCAAAGAAAAACCGGCGGACTCGTTATGGGTCTGCCGGTTTTTGAATCCGTTTGCTGTTTCGATGCCGGTGAATGCGGTTGCCCGGATATCATCAGCAGTAGTTATTGAATAAGAATCCACTGTATGCGCTGGTCGTATAAGGATCGGCGAAGTTCTTGCCGGGATTCTTATATGCAACAATTGTCTTGTTGACGTATTCCATGGGGTTCATGGAAATCTGGCTCGTTTTGCGGAGCATGGAATTGGCGAAATCCTTAACAGCTCCGACGGCCTGAGCACCATCCTGAGAGGAGGCTGCTGCTTTGAGTCTTTCTTCATCTACCTTCAGATGACCGTCCGAGCCGAACGTGATGCCGATGGCATCCAGGTCGGAAGCGTAGTGGCGCGACATATAACCCAGCTCGCTGTGCAGAAGATTGCCCTTTGTATGCTCATTGCTTCCTGTAAAGGTATTATCCAAAAAAGCGTTGTAACTGTCTGCCAGCGCATTGACATTTTCAGCAAGGGAATCGATGTCGCCTTTCAATCCGATCTCGGTTGTGATACCGGGTTCGGGGGATACGCCCTGCAGCGTGATCTCATATTGTTTGTCGATGGTGAAGGTATTCGAGGAGGCTGTTCGCTCTGTGCCGTTGATCTCAAATAATGCATCCTGCGGTTTCTGCATGACTCTGTTCAGTCCGAGGTAATCCACGATACCGCTGCTCTGTGATGTATTGTCATCGCTGATCGCAAAGATCAGATTTCGTCCGCCTGCTTCACCGGTTTGAGAGGAGATGAGCTTTAGGGAGGTGTTTCCGTGGTCGTCTTCGAGGACCTGTCCTTCTACGCCGATCTCCGCATTAGTGATCAACCTGGAAAGCCTTTCCTGGATATCCCGGTTGGTATCGTTCTCACGGATCTGGAATTGGAACTCATATCCGATATCGTTAATGGAAAGATCGAAGGAATAGGCGCTTGGTTTTAATCCGATCGTTTCGTCGGAAGGAAGATAATTACCTACATTTTCCTGAGGGCTGGCAAGTCTTGCGACACCGAGTTCAAAGGAAGGTGTCGGCTGACCATTGTCGCTGCCGAGGTATTTCACACTTGCGATCTCAGGTCTGGTAGAGTAGGGCATCTTGTGATCTAAGACACCGCCTTCTTCACTTTCTCCGATCTTGCCCTGCGTGGAAAGAACGGCATTTCGGAAAGAACGGGCGCTTTCTTTCAGCGAGATGGCATAAGACTTCGCCTCGCTGCTTTTATCCAGAATAGCAAGGGGGGATTCTTTATTCATTTTGACGATGGAACTGTAGACCTTCTTCAGCTCGTCTTTTTTATGCGTGTCGAGCGGCGTATTGGTCTTCGGAGCATACTCAGCCAGATAATGATTGTATACCTGATTGAGACTATCGAAATTCACACCAGCCATCAGAAGCCCTCCTTTCTTCCCTGAAATTTGCCTTGTTTGAGGAGCTCTCGACAGATCCTTGTCAACGCTCCGGCAGGGGCTGAGTAAAAAATGGCGATAGTAACGCTATTTTTATGCCTTTACTCTATCACACAAACGCAGTATTTGCAAGTGTTTTTTCAGAAAAAAATAGTTGAAATCCAAGAAAATACGCGGGTTTTTTATGGATTCAGGCTGCCAAAGTAGTGACGCATTTTACAAAATATGGTATAACTATGTGAGATAAAACAAAATATGCCTTTTTTGGGGCGAAACTAAGCAAAAATTGCAATCGATCATTGCAAAATTTGATTTTGGAAAAGCAACGAAAAACGGCGGAATGGAGATGAAAAAAGTGAGTTACAATGCAGCTTCCCGAAAAGCGGAAGAGTTTATCGATCATGAAGAGGTTCTTGCGTCGCTGGCGCATGCCGACAAGTACAAAAACGATACGGCTTATCTGGATGAACTTTTGGAGAAGGCGAAGCCAGTATGGAAAAACGGCCTTTTAGAGTGTCCCGGCCTTCCCCATAGGGAGGCATCGGCGCTGTTGGCCTGTGAACTGCCGGAGTATAACGAAAAGATCATCAAACTGGCGGAGGAGATCAAGCAGGCTTTTTACGGTAACAGGATTGTCCTGTTTGCGCCGCTCTATCTATCCAATTACTGCATCAACGGATGCCTGTATTGTCCCTATCACATGGTAAACGGACAGATCCCGCGCAAGAAACTGACGCAGGAAGAGATCAAGCGGGAAGTGATCGCCCTGCAGGATATGGGACATAAGCGCCTGGCCATAGAAGCAGGGGAGGATCCGAAGAACAATCCCATCTCTTATATCTTGGACAGCATTGACACGATCTATTCCATCCATCATAAGAACGGTGCCATCCGCAGGGTGAATGTCAACATCGCAGCCACAACGGTGGAAGAGTATAAGATGCTGAAGGATGCGGGCATCGGCACTTATATCCTGTTCCAGGAGACATATCATAAGGACGGATATGAGTATCTTCATCCTACGGGACCGAAATCAAATTATGCATACCACACAGAGGCCATGGACAGAGCCATGGAAGGCGGCATCGATGATGTAGGTCTGGGTGTTTTGTTTGGTCTGGATAAATACCGTTATGAATTTGCAGCGCTGCTCATGCACGCAGAACATTTGGAGGCGGTTTTCGGCGTGGGTCCCCATACCATCAGTTTTCCCAGGGTAAAAAAAGCTGAGGGCATCGATCCGGATTCCTTTGACAACGGGATCTCGGATGAGACGTTTGAAAAGATCATTGCCTGCGCAAGGATCGCCGTGCCTTATACCGGCATGATCATTTCCACAAGGGAAAGCGAGAATGTCAGGCTCGCAGCTCTTCGCATGGGCATTTCCCAGATCAGCGGCGGCTCAAGGACTTCTGTCGGCGGCTATGCTGAGGAGGAGCGTCCCCATGATACGGAACAGTTTGATGTTTCCGACCAAAGGACGCTGGACGAGGTCGTTGCCTGGCTGATGCAGGGCGGTTATATCCCATCCTTCTGTACGGCTTGTTATCGCGCGGGACGTACCGGCGACCGGTTTATGAGCCTGTGCAAGACAGGACAGATCTCCAACTGCTGCCAGCCCAATGCCCTGATGACGCTGCAGGAATATCTGTCGGATTATGCATCACCGGAAACGGCGCAGATCGGAAAGAAACTGATCGAGGAAGAGCTCCTGCGTGTTCCCAATGAAAAAGTCAGGCAGCAGACTCGCGATTATCTGGAGAGAATTGTTGCGGGAGAGCGGGACTTCCGTTTCTGATGAATCATATCAGTGCAATGACCGGTATGAAAACCGAAGGAAAGTTTTAGTAGTTAATGATCAGTGCATGGACCGGTATGAAAACCGAAGGAAAGTTTTAGTAGTTAATTAAGGACTCTATATGCAATCTATGAATGCCACACCGAATGCCGACCGGATCCAGATCGGTATTTTCGGAAAAACCAATACGGGAAAATCATCCCTGATCAATGCGCTTACCGGACAGAAGGTTTCCGTGGTTTCCGAGATGGAAGGAACCACAACGGATCCGGTTTTTAAGAGCATGGAATATGACAGCCTCGGACCGGTGCTTTTTATGGACAGCCCCGGCTCCTGTGATACCACGCAGTTGTCCGGCGAGAGGGCAGGGCAGACAATGCGGATCATGCGGAGGGCAGATATCGCGGTCATCCTGACCACAGACGAAAAAGATCTGGAAAGGGAAAAAGAACTGGCACGCTGGTTTGAAGACAGGAAGGTCCCGGTGATCTTTGTACAGTCCCGCGCAGATGAATCGGATCAAATGCTGCCCGGCTGCATCCGTGTCAGTGTCAGAACTGGTGAAGGACTCGGAGAGCTGAAGGAAGCGCTGATCCGGCTGGGAAATCAGATTCCGAAAAACACAGTTTTGGGAAATCTGGTAAAAGAAAAGGATTCTGTTCTTTTGGTCATGCCGCAGGATGCGTCAGCTCCGAAGGGAAGGCTGATCCTTCCGCAGGTGCAGGTCATGCGGGAGCTTTTGGACCGGCACTGTGTGATCACCTGTGTAGCGCCGGAAGAACTGGGGCAGGCGCTTTCGGTGATGACGCATATGCCGGATCTGGTGATTACGGATTCCCAGGTGTTTGACCGGGTGGATGATGTGATCGGCGGCAGATGCCCACTGACTTCTTTTTCCATCCTCATGGCGGCAGCCAAAGGCGATCTAGAGGTCTTTCTGGATGGCGCAAATGCCATGATGCGGCTGCAAAACGGGGCAAGGGTACTTATCGCAGAAACCTGCACCCATGCGCCAAAAGAAGAAGACATCGGACGCGTCAAGCTTCCGAACCTGATTCAGAAAAAACTGGGGATTACGATCAAAACAACGGTAGCAGCAGGCCTGGATTTTCCGAAGGATCTTTCGGACTATGACCTGGTGCTGCAATGCGGCGGCTGCATGAACAACAGGCGTCAGATCCTATCGAGGATCGAAGACGCAAAGGCGGCCGGAGTGCCTATCACAAATTACGGCATTGCCATTGCGAAACTCGGTGGGATCACTGACAGGGTCTCGCTGCCGGAAAGCTGATCGGAAAAGTAGTCAATGACCGGTTGCCTTTTCGCTTGAAAACACATGGAATTTCGGTATAATAGGGATATGTTGAATTATTGCAGATCATTCTGAAGTAGTGTGATGTTCGGTATGGGGATCAAAACCGAAAAGCTACGAAGAATTGGAGGGATGCTGCATGGATAAAAAAGAAGCAAAAACAAAGCAGCCGGTGACTTTCGGGTTTGGGCAAAAGGGGATCCACATCAGCGAATTGATCGCGCTTTGTTTCGTGGGCGTACTGCTCAATCTGCTCGGCGGATGGGCGACGACGAAAAGCGGGATCCCGCTGTACCTCGATACCATCGGAACTGTTCTGACGGCGGTATTCGGCGGCTATCTCCCGGCCGTTTTGGTTGGTCTGCTTTCGAATCTTTTTAAATCATTTTTTGACTCGTCATCAATTTATTACGGATTTTTAAATGTGCTGATGGCCATCGTGGTGTCCGTTATGGTACGGGATGGATGGCTGAAAAAGTGGTATAAAGCAATTGCGACAGCTTTTGTACTTGCCCTGATCGGAGGACTGGCCGGTTCGATCCTGACCTGGTTTTTATATGGATTTGCATCAGGAGGTGCGACGACACCTTTTGCACTGTATCTGCATGAAACGGCGGGATTGCCGAAGTTTGCTGCGCAGCTTTGTGCGGATTTTTCCATCGATCTGCTGGACAAGTTTGTGACGGTTTTGCTGGCCTGCGGGCTGTTTCATATCGTGCCGAAGAAGTACCGGGAAACCCTGCTGTTTGACGGCTGGCAGCAAAAACCCTTAAATAAAGAGACAAAGAAAGCCGTCCGGAAAATGGATTCACGTGTCATGTCACTGCGGACGAAGATTCTGCTGCTGCTTGTCATCGCACCGCTTTGTATCGCAATCCTTGCTTCGGTCATCAGTTATATGCTCTACCGGGAATCCACCATCGAAGAGCATAAGCAGCTGGCCAACGGCGTGGCGAATATGGCAGCCGGTGTCATCGATCCCGAGCTGGTGGATGATTTTCTCTTTTACGGCGACAAGATGGAGGAGTACCGCAGGACGGAGCAGCTCCTTTATGATGTCCGTGAGAGCTCGCCGGACATAGAATACATTTATGTGTATGAGATCAAAAAGGACGGCTGTCATGTGGTCTTTGACTTAGATACCGGCGACCTGCCCGGCGAGATGACGGGCGCCGTGGTACCGTTTGATGAATCGTTCGGGCCGTACCTGGATGACCTGCTGGCAGGAAAGCCCATCGATCCGATCATCACGGATGATACCTATGGCTGGCTTTTGACGGTATACCGGCCGGTTTATGACAAGGACGGCAACTGTGTCTGCTATGCGGCGGCAGATGTTTCCATGAATCGCCTGCGCGAAAACAGTTATACCTTTTTTGCAAAACTGATCTCCCTGTTTCTGGGGTTCTTTGTGCTGATGCTGGCTTTCGGTATGTGGCTGGCGGAATACAACATCATCATGCCGGTAAATTCCATGGCCTATTCGGCATCGGCCTTTGCTTTTAACACGGAGGAGGCCAGGGAGCATGGTGTGGAAAGGATCCGGGAGTTGGATATCCATACGGGGGATGAGATTGAGAACCTGTATCGCGCTTTTTCCAAGACCACCCAGGATTCCATGCAGTATGTAGAGGATATCCAGACGCAGTCTGAGACCATTACCAAGATGCAGAACGGACTGATCCTGGTACTGGCGGATATGGTGGAGAGCCGGGACCAGAATACCGGTGATCATGTCCGCAAGACGGCGGCTTATACGAAGATCATTATGGAAGGCCTGAAAAAAGAAGGCTACTATGCAGACCAGCTGACGGATGAGTTCATTTATGATGTATATCATTCTTCGCCCCTCCATGATGTTGGCAAGATCCAGGTCAGTGACGTGATCTTAAATAAGCCCGGCAGACTGACGGAAGAAGAATTTGAGATCATGAAGACCCATACCACGGCGGGACGGGATATCATACAGGAAGCCATCGAGATCGTGCCGGATTCCGGTTATCTGATGGAAGCGAGAAACCTGGCGGAATACCATCATGAAAAATGGGACGGAACCGGTTATCCCTACGGTCTTTCCGCTGACAACATCCCGCTGTCAGCCAGGATCATGGCGGTGGCGGATGTGTTTGACGCCCTGGTGTCCAGGCGTTCTTATAAGGGGCCGTTTTCTTTTGAAAAAGCAATGACCATCATCTCGGATGGCGCCGGCAATCATTTCGATCCCCTTGTGGCAAAAGTATTTGTGGCAGCTGCCGATGAGGTAAAACGCGTGGCAGAGGGGTTTGAAAACGGGGAAAGCCCTGTAAAGGCCTGAAGGCAGGACGGGAGAAATATGGAATGGATGCAGTGAAAGGAGACAGAGGCCGCGGCAAAGAAAAAGCCGAAAGAGACGGAACTGAATCAGTACGGAAACATGCGTGGAAACTGCTTTGGAGTGATATCAAAGAAAATGCCATCGGAGTCTGCGGCGTTGTAGCCTACATTTTTCTGCTGCAGATGCTTTTTCATACCTGCTGTCCCATGCAGCTGCTCTTAGGGCTGCCGTGCCCCGGCTGCGGACTGACCAGATCGGGCCTGCTGCTCCTTAGTGGTCATCCCGTAGAAGCGTTTATCATGCATCCCTTTTTGTATGCGTGGATCGCACTTTTATTGATCTGGGCTGTTTCGCGGTATCTTTTGCAGAAAAAGAACAGAGCGCTGCCCGTGCTGCTTGGACTTGTAATTGCGGGCATGGTGGTCTTTTATATCTACAGGATGAACGTGTATTATCCGGATACCGAGCCGATGAAACCGCTGACGAAGGGGCTGGCAAAAGTGCTGATCGGATCTGTGTCATAAGAGGATCACGGGGTAAAGAGCGATATGAAAATGTGCCGGTGGGAATTGACTGGAAAATTCAATAGAAACAATCTTAAATTATGGAATGTTACGAAATAAAAAAGGTATCAGCAACAGGAGGGAAAGAATGAGTGATTTTGACAACGGATTCGGAAACATGAATGGGGACATGTTTGACAACATGAACTCTGGTTCGCAGGAACCGCAGGACATACAGGAGACGCAGGTCCCACAGGAACCGAAAAAAAGAAACTACGAACGGTATCTGGAAGGCAGTCCGTATGACGATGGACAGTCCATGCCGGAGCCCTTTATGCCGGGCGGTTTTGAAAGCCCCGCATTTGAGGAAAACATTCCGAGAGGGAATGAGTTTGCTTCCCTTGGCGGTATTCCGGCGCCGGATGCGAGCGTTTCTTCCGAGTATCTCATGCCGGGCGGAGGTGTCGCTCCGGGAAATGAACCGCAGCCGTCTTATCAGAGCGGACCGCAGTATGACAGGTTTCAGGGCGGAGGCGGTCAGCCACCTCAGATCGAAGGACTCGAAGAGCCGGTCTCCATGGGAGAATGGATGATCTGCATTTTGCTGATGATGGTACCCTGCGTGAATATCATCATGATGTTTGTCTGGGCATTTTCCAAGACGGAAAAGAAATCCAAATCCAATTTCTTTAAGGTGGAGCTGATCCTGATGGCGATCATTTTCGGAATCTATATTTTGGCCATTATCGTGATCGCAGCAGTGGCAGGGATCGGAGTGGCGGCACTTCGGTAAGGCTGTCTTGTCAGGAAAAAAGCAGGCGTTGAAAGCGGATCGATCAATTATGATCTATCCGGCAGAAGAGTTGAAGATGAATCAAAGATCGATCAGAATATCAATTAGAATATCGATTGGAATATCAATTCAATTAGAGTATCAATTAGAATATCAATTAGGATCATAGTATGTGGGTAGCAGATAAATGGAAAGATTATGAAGTTCTCGATGCCACGGGCGGTGAAAAACTAGAGCGCTGGGGAGACTATATCCTGGTGCGGCCCGATCCCCAGGTGATCTGGAATACCGGCCGCGGGGCTGTGCAGTGGAAACAGGCAAACGGCCATTATCACCGTTCTTCAAAGGGCGGGGGTTCCTGGGAGATGAACGGTCTTCCGGAGGAATGGAGCATAGCATATCAGGGAGATGGCGGCAGTCTGCAGTTTCGCTTAAAGCCTTTTGCTTTCAAGCATACGGGCGTTTTTCCGGAACAGGCGGTGAACTGGGACTGGTGCGCAGGCAGGATACAAAGGTGGCAGGAGAAAAAACCTGAGAAAGAGCCTTTCCGTGTTCTGAATCTTTTTGCCTACACCGGCGGTGCAACGGTTTCCGCAGCTCTGGTAGGAGCCCATGTAACCCACGTGGACGCCTCCAAAGGCATGGTGGGATGGGCAAAGGAAAACGCCCTTGCAAGTAACGTGCCCATGGAGCGCACCCGATGGCTGGTGGATGACTGCAAGAAGTTTGTGGAACGGGAGATCCGAAGGGAGAATTCCTACGAAGGCATTATCATGGATCCGCCTTCTTACGGACGCGGACCGAAGGGCGAGATCTGGAAGATCGAGGAATGCGTGTTTGAACTGATAGATCTGGCAGGAAGCCTGTTATCGAAAGAAGCGGACTTTTTCCTGATCAATTCCTATACGACGGGCTTGCAGCCGGCCGTGCTGACCTACATGCTGGGAGAAGCCATAGCGGCAAAGAGAGGCGGCCTTGTTGAGTCAGATGAGATCGGCCTTCCCGTC
>JAEEKC010000015.1 GCA_016282215.1 Lachnospiraceae bacterium | reverse complement strand
GTCCTCCGAAACCAGATACTGCCCGTAAACCCTTTCAGCCGAGGATCATTTTTGAAAATGCACGGCAGGCTGATCTCTTCCCAGCCATCGCTATCCTTCATTCCGCGTTCCGTCTCTTGCTCTGTTTCGCTCTCTGCACTTCTCTTTGCATTATTTTCGCTTTCAATCCCCTCTTCAGATCTCATTTCGTACCAGCGCTGCGCGATCCCTGCATCATGCGCATCGATCCATTCATGCCAGGCCGCGGCATTCTCTTCGTTTTCCTTTAGTACCTTTGCAAGATACGCATCATCCTTGTAAGTTTGCGCGATTTCCAGCTGCTCCGGAAAGGCGCCGAGCATCTCCTCGCTCATCCAGGATTCAATGGTCGATCCGCCTAATGTCGTATCGATCAGGCCGACCGGAATGCCCTCTTCCTCAAACAGTTTTTTTGCCATAAAATATCCGACAGCCGAAAAGTCCGGAAGCGTCTCCGCCTGCACGGATCGCCACTGGCCGGTTTCAAGCTGTAACAGCGGCCCATGAAATTCTCTCCGCTCAGTCACCTTAAACGTACGGATCAGCGGATAGTCAGGATTTTCAAATTCTTCGGGATAACTCTCCCTGACCCGGCTCAAGGGAAATTCTATATTTGACTGTCCGATCAGCTGGATTACCTCACCGATATAAACGTCTTTGACGGTGACGGTATCCTCATCCTTTCCATTACTGATCGATAACTCATAGGGTCCGCCGGCTTCCATTGCGGAAAGCGTCGCAGTAAAACAGCCATTCTCTGCTTTTCCCGTATATGTTCTTTCGCTGCCAATATGCTGATATCCCGGATCATCAAAAGGTGCGTCTCCGGACGGATTCTCCTCTCTTCGCATCCGCACAGAAACGGTTTCTGTGTCTGCCTGGCCGATGATCCTGATTTCTTTATTTCTTTGAAAAATGCATCCGTCGCTGATCAGCCTTGATAATCTCAGCATTCTGCCATCCCCCGTTCTATCAAATTCTCATCGTTTCCCGCGGACCGAAATATGCATCCTGCAGCTTAGCCTCTTTCCGCCGAATGATCAGTTTTTCCAAAACAAAGCAGGGACTTTCCGCATAAATTCTGATCTTGTTGATCCCCTCTATGCAGGAAAAATCAAGGCTGCACTTTCTGTCATTTTCCAGTGCGATCCTTCTCCAGTGAGGATCCTCATCCGTCACCCTGCTGCCCTGGGGCACCGCGTTGACATGGCGGATCTTACCGCCGTTTACGCTGCAGCCAAACATGAGCTTTTGATCCCTGAAAGGCGGGTTCGTCGGCGCCAGGATCAGGATCAGTTCACAGTCGCCTTTCCTGTCAGCCAAAAAATCATATTCCAGACAGAGACTGTCTGTTTCCGGTACAAAGCTTTTCTGCACGGGAAATGCTTTCAGCCCTGCATTATATTTTCCGAAGTCTTCGAGAAGGACGAATTCCCCTTTGTCTGACGCACTCTTCTTCGCGTAGTGCTCCGCGTTTATGGCGACATAGTCATCCGCCATAATGAAAAGATTGTCGGGTGTGAGATCTGTCCGCGTATGAACGACGCTGCAAACCGGCACTCTGATCTGTATTTTCCCTGACTTTGTCAGGATACGGATCATTCCTTCCGCGCGCCTGATCTTCAGATTTTCGCTTGCTTTATGATCTCCGGTAATTTGGTCTTTTGCATTGCTGCCATCTCCGGTAATTTGCCCTTTCGTATCGTTTCCGTCTTCGTCTTTTTCCGTCTCCGTCACAGAAAACCTTTCCCTGTCAAAAGTGACCTTCAGAACGTTCATGCCGTTGCCCCTGACCACTCCGGCATTTCGTTCAATCCTCAAATACTCATTCTCACAGATCACCTCATACTCCGCATCCTCTGAGCCCGCATTATATAAATAAATCTCTGTGCTGTCCGTATCATAACGGATAAAGTCAGGCAGCATCAGTTCCCGTCCGCTCCAGTCTCCACCCTGGGTATAATCCCCTGTTTCCGGGAGCACGCAGATGATCCGTCCGATCTCAAGAGGCTCCAAACTGCAAAGAACGGGATTTCTGCACTCCTCATCATTCCATTTGCGAAATCCGATATGCTTTGACAGCCCCATGCCGTACCATTTCCCATCCGCATATGCATGAAGCTCATCCACAATTTCTTTATCTTTTTTCAAAAATGTTAGCGCACGCTTACTTTCTTCATTTGTCATGGCTGCGCCGATCTTCGCCAGATAATGGTTATAGGTCACCGATAACCACATCCGCTGAAGATTGCAGTTCGCCATGGCCGGATAATAAACAAGCTGATAGAAGGCAGGATATGCCTGCGGCGGGCAGCTTTCTTTCAGATCTGTCAGCTGCCCTGTCATCTCTGAAAGCTTTGCTTCCATCATTTCCCGCTCTCTGTACGCCATCGGTGCATAAACCGTTTCACTGACTGCTTCCGGACGGCGATTATGTGCGATATGCGTATAATCTTTAAGCAGGCCTGCAATCCGTTGCACTTTTTCAGCCGGTAAAAACTCACCGAATAAATCCTTTGCAAATTTCCGTGTGTACTCGCCCGCGCTCTCCGGATTTGACATCCCCCAGTGATCATAGTCATAAGCCAGCGACAGGAAATATGAAAGTGGGAATTCATTGGTGAAGATATCCCCGACATTGACGATCCAAAGCTGCCTGATACCGAATTCATAAGCAGCCGTCATTTCCTCCCAGGTTTTATACAGCGAAGAAGAATTCACCCATTCATAGGATACCGGATGCCCGTGATAGTCATAATGATAATACATGCCGTATCCGCCCGGGTGTTTTCTCATCTCTTCATCAGGGACGGTACGAAGGTTCCCGAAATTATCATCACAGAGCATCAGGATCACATCTTCTAACGCCGGATCCCCCATCAGTCCCTGCGTCTTTTCATCTCCGTAAAAGAAAGGCTCCACCTCTTTATACAAAGCCAGCATGCGCGGCACTTTTGCAAGATCTTCATTCACACATTCCCGGATCAGCTCATGCTGGGTTTTGATCACATCACGAAGCAGATCGATATTGTTTTTCAGTGTCGCTTCTTTTCCGAGGATCGTGGAATCGGCTTCTCCGCGCATACCGATGGTGATCACATTTTCAAAACCGCCGCTTCTAAGAAGTCCGTCTTTCCAAAAGCGCGTAATTCCTTCCCGGTTGGTCAGGAAGTTCCACGCATCCCCGTAGGGCGAACCCGTTCCACGCAGGTATTTATATTCCTCGCCATGGCGCAGGCACGGCTCATGATGGGACATTCCCATAACGATACCCAGTTCATCTGCCAAAACCGCACTCTCGAGTCCAGGTCCGTCCACCGAGAACCTGGCAGACCACATAGCCGGCCAGAGATAGTTGCCTCTCAGGCGAAGAAGAAGTTCAAAGATCTGTTCATAGGCCTTTCTGTTAAAGCCGCCGAAACGGTGACTGACCCAGGTTCCGAAAGCCGGCCATTCATCATTGATAAAAAAGCCCCGAAACCGGACAGACGGCTCTTTCGAAACGATCTCCGTGGACGATTCAAAAATAAACTCATCACGATGCGCCGGCATAACGGAAAGCCAGTTGACAAAAGGAGAGACGCCCAGAAGCTCCGACAGCTTTAAAAGCCCGTAGATGGTACCCCGTTTATCACTGCCGGCGATCACGAGGATATTTGAATAAAAAGTATCATCACTTTGGTTCGTCGCCGGGCAAAATATCCTGTAGCACTCTCTTTTCCCCGAAAGATCTGCCAGATCAATGCCATACGAATCACACAG
>JAEEKC010000090.1 GCA_016282215.1 Lachnospiraceae bacterium | reverse complement strand
TACGATGGAGAGATATTTCACGCAGGGCGGAAATATGGAGATCACGGATGCACTGGCAGAAGGGCTGCTGCGCACGGTAAAGAAAAATGCCCTGATCCTCAGGGATGATCCGGATAACTATGATGCCCGCGCGGAAGTGATGTGGGCAGGAAGCCTGGCGCATAACGGCCTGACCGGCTGCGGAAATGACGGCGGTGACTGGATGACGCATAAGCTCGAGCATGAGCTGGGCGGCCTGTACGACGTGGCACATGGCGCAGGCCTTGCAGCGATCTGGGGCAGCTGGGCAAGATATGTTTACAAGGACTGCCTGCCGCGGTTTAAGAAGTTCGCGATCAATGTCATGGACGTGGAAGAGACCGGAACGGACGAAGAGATCGCCCTTCGCGGGATCGAGGCAGTTGAGGACTTTTACAGGAGCATCAAGATGCCAACCAATCTGCGGGAGCTGGGGGTTGAGCCCACAGAAGAGGAACTGGCTGAGATGGCGAAAAAGTGCGCGATCGGTGTCGGCGGCGAAAAGGGTTCTGCGAAGGTATTGAACGAAGAGGCGATGCTGGCAATCTATCGTGCAAGCATGTAGGGGTTGATAGCAAAAAACTGATTGCGGGAATGTATTGGGATGACTTTTTATCTGGCGACGGTCATTATAACTGAATTACTGATGATTGCCATGACGATCCACGTGGTAAATTACTCCGGCTTCCACAAACGGCAGAAGGAGTGGTTTGTGCTGACGTTTTTGTGCGTCATGATGTGTGCGGCTGAAGAGTATGCGGTGCATTGCGGTCTGTATGATCCGTCGGTCAAAGGAGTACTGACTGTTTTAACGGTGATCCAGTTTTCCACCGCGCCGGTGCTGGGCATGCTCTTTTCCGGCGCACTGGGACTTGACCATCAGGGCGAGATCGCAGGTGTCTATTTCCTGATCAACCTATGCACGGAGATCTTTTGCGCGGTCTTTGGCTGGGTATTTTACTATGATGATGCCGGTTATTCCCGCGGTCAATATTTTATCGTTTATGAAATTTTCTATGTTGTCAGTCTGATCTACCTGATCATTGCCATTGTCCTGACGGGCAAGCGTTTCCGGCACAGGGATACGGTTACGATCGTGATGATTCTTGTGGTCCTTGTGGCCGGAATCCTGCCCATGACTTTTTTCAAGATCAATATCACATATATGGCCATTGCCATTGCAGCGTGTCTCTGTTACATCTATTATAACGATTTAAATCAAGAAGATACGCTGGCGGACCTGGTTTCCAATCAGGAAAAAATGACGCAGATGCAGGAGCATATCATCTCCGGTATGGCGAACCTGATCGAGAGCCGCGATACGGAAACCGGCGAACATATTCTGCGGACCAGTCTGTACGTCAAGACCCTGGCGGAAAGAGCGAGGGAGGACGGCGTTTATACGAAGGAGCTGACAGACCGGTTTATTTTTCTGTTATACACGCTGGCCCCGATGCATGATGTGGGCAAGATCGTGGTCTCGGATAATATTCTGAAAAAACCCGGAAAACTGACAACCGAAGAATTTGAAATGATGAAAAAGCATGCCGCCGCCGGCGGCACGGTAGTAAGGCGTGTCCTTGACGGCATTACGGATGAAGAGTATGTATCCTTTGCCACGGACATCGCCACCTGTCATCACGAACGCTGGGATGGAAAGGGATATCCGTCCGGCATGAAGGAAGATGAGATACCCTTAAGTGCAAGGATCATGGCCATCGCTGATGTGTACGATGCGCTGATCTCGGAGCGCTGCTATAAAAAGCCCATGTCCGTGGAACGCGCCATCGGGATCATTCAGGAAGAGTCGGGGAGTCACTTCGATCCGAAACTGGTGGAGGTATTTCTGAAGCATAAAGAGGACTTCGTATAGTGATATTACATGATTAATGCAGGAGGGGATAAACATGAGGATTTTATTTGTAGGCGGTACCGGTACCATCAGTATGGCGATCACCAGGCTTTTGGCGGAGCAGGGACATGAACTGTATCTGCTGAACAGGGGCAACAGAAATGCCGCACTGCCGGAGAACGTGAAGGTGATCAAAGCGGATATTGAGAACGAAGAGGAAGTCCGCGGGAAACTCGAGGGGATGGAATTTGACTGCGTGGGCGAATTCATCGGCTTTGTGCCGGCCCAGGTAGAGCGGGATTTCAGGCTGTTTGCCGGAAAGACGAAGCAGTATATCTATATCAGTTCCGCATCGGCTTATCAAAAGCCGCCGAAGGGCTACGTGATCACGGAAGAGACACCGCTGGAAAACCCGTACTGGGAATATTCGCGGAATAAAAAAGCCTGCGAAGCGTATCTGATGGAGCGTTATGAAAAGGACGGTTTCCCGGTGACCATCGTAAGACCGAGCCATACCTATGATGAGCGGAGCATTCCGCTCGGCGTGCATGGAAAGAACGGCAGCTGGCAGGTTGTGGCCAGGATTATGGAAGGAAAGCCGGTCATCATCCACGGCGACGGTTCTTCTCTTTGGACCATCACTCATAACAGCGATTTTGCAAAAGGCTATGTAGGGCTCATCGGTAAGCAGGAAGCGATCGGCGAGGCTTTCCATATCACCTCTGATGAGAGCGTCAGCTGGAACGAGATCTATGAGGCCATTGCTGCGGCGCTTGGAAAGGAATTAAAGCCTTACTATGTTTCATCGCAGATGCTTGCAAAGCTCGGTCCGGATTATGATTTCATCGGTAGTCTGACCGGCGATAAATCCAATTCCGTTGTCTTTGACAATTCCAAGTTAAAAGCCCTGGTCCCTGATTTTGCGGCAACGCTCAGCGTCAGGGAAGGGGTGAAAAAAACCGTAGAATATATCCTTGCGCATCCGGAGTATCAAATCCCGGATGAGGAGTTCGATCAGTGGTGTGACAAGGTGATCGAAACGCTGGATAAGGTGAGTATTTGATCAATATTACGTATCATCCTGAAATACCCGGTTGCCTTTTTCAAAGTAGCTGTGGGGATGGATCATGTGGTCATCGGCCTTGGCATCCAAACCGGAAAGGAGCCTGTCAAAGTACATCCGGCCGCGCAGCACGGCGTCATGGCCGAAACGGCTGCGCAGGGTTTCCACGGCGATATCGGCTTTCAGCTGTTTTTCACGAAGGCTTACATCGGTGAACAGATCCGGCTGGTACCAGTACTGATCGGGACTAAGGTCTGAAACGCGGACACCGACGCTGCGGATGGGCTGATGCCAGGTGTAATTGTCCAAAAAGAGTTTCATGGCATAGCCGGCGATCTCGTCGGAGATATTGGTAGGGACCTGGATGCGGCGCTGCCTGGTAAAGCAAAAAAGCCCGTTATCCCGGACGGATATGCCGATCACTTTTCCCACAAAATGATTTTCACGCAGTCTGGCGGCAACGCTTTCGGAAAGCAGGAGAATGACCAGGAGCACATCTTCGTTATCCAGAAGATCACGGGGCGTTGTGGTACTGTTGCCGATGCTTTTGATGGGAGAAACATCGCCGTCGGCAGAGACGGGAGTCCGGTCCTCGCCCAGGGCAAAGGCGGAAAGGACCAGTCCCATTTTTCCGAGGAGCTGCTGCAGGATCGAAGGATCCGTCGTAGCGACATCACCGATCGTATGAAAACCCAGAGCGTGGAGCTTGCGTGAGGTGGCCCGGCCGACATAGAGCAGATCTTCCACGGGTGCAGTCCAGACAATGTCCCGGTAATTTTCCCGGGTGACCGGTGTGATGGCATCCGGCTTTTTATAATCAGAACCGAATTTGGCAAAGATCTTGTTCCAGCTGATGCCGATGGAAACTGTCAGGCCCAGTTCGTAGCGGACGCGCCGTGAGATATCTTCGGCGATCTGAAGAGGACTATAGAGATTCGTGACGGAATCCGTGACATCCAGCCAGGCTTCGTCGATGCCGAAGGGCTCGATCAGATCCGTATAGCTTTGATAGATTTCCCTAGCAAGTTTGGAAAAGCGCAGATACAGGTCCATACGGGGAGATACGATGATCAGATCGGGACAGGCCTGCCGGGCCTGCCAGAGTGCCATGCCGGTTTTGACACCGCGATTTTTGGCAGGATAGTTGGCCGTCAGGATAATGCCGTGGCGCGCCTCGGGATCACCGCCGACTGCAAGGGGTTTCCCTGCAAATTCGGGATGATGCAGCATTTCGACCGAGGCGTAAAAGCAATTCATATCACTGTGCAGGATACAGCGTTCCAAAAAGATCATCTCCCTTTTTTACCGAGCATTATAGAACATGTGTTCGGATTTTGCAAGGGCGAAAGGGGAAAATTTTTTTAATAAATTCGGAGGATCAGAAACATGAAAACCTTGAAAGCAAATCTGCCGACGATCATTTTGCTGCTGCTTGAGGCAGCGGTGGG
>JAEEKC010000089.1 GCA_016282215.1 Lachnospiraceae bacterium | reverse complement strand
ATAAGGAGTGAATGCAACACTTCGCTATTGCATAAACCTTATGATAATTAATGGCTCCGTGGTCAAGCGGTTAAGACATCGCCCTTTCACGGCGGTAACACGGGTTCAATTCCCGTCGGGGTCACTCCCGTAAGCAATAAGTATGCTTACAGGATATTTTTTATTTTATGGTGCTGTAGCCAAGTGGTAAGGCGTGGGACTGCAACTCCCTGATCATCGGTTCAAATCCGTTCAGCACCTCGAAAAACACCGGTTTTATCCGGTGTTTTTTTGTGCATAAAATCCAGTATGAATAGGTATCACATGTAATGAGAAATAAAGTGAAAGGTTTGAATTAGATATTCATCGGTTATTTAGGAAGAAAATCCCGAAGTTCCCGGTAGATCCGGCTAACCGGCAACCCGACTACATTAAAGTAATCCCCGTTGATATGAGTGATGTGCTTTGAAAACACACCTTGGATGCCGTAACTGCCGGCTTTATCAAGAGGATCTCCTGTAGCGATATAATCACGGATTTCATCAGGTGACAGCGTATCAACGAAAACCTCAGTCTTTTCAGCAAAAGAATGAGTAATAAATGCTTGCGTTTTTCCCTTGGTTAGAAGAAAGCAAACGCCCGTATATACCTGGTGTGATGTGCCGGATAAAAGAGAAAGAATACGGTATGCATCATCTGTGTCCTTTGGCTTTCCGAGTACCTGTGAATCAGCATAAACGATGGTATCGGCACCGATCACCAGAATATCTTCGTTATCAGTGGTCACAGAGATTTCTGCGTCTTTTGACAATATCTTTTCTGCAATTTCCTTTGCTTTATCAGTGGCAAGATTTCGCACATATTCTTCCGGTGTCGTGAATACTGCCTTTTCCTCACCCTGTGCAGGAATGATCATAAAGTCCGTAAACAGATGTGAGAGCAGTTCCTGACTGCGCGGTGATTTTGAAGCTAAAACAACTTTCATGTTTGATTTCTCCTGTTAATTAGTTGACTTATGTATTATAACATGGAAATGGAAAAAACCAATCTTTGATTGTGACACAAAAGAAAAAGTACTATAATATGCTTTAAGCGAAGGTATTTGGAACAGAGGTTATTAACAATATTTAACAAGGGGGAATGACAACATGGATGATAAGATCAAACAACTTCAGGCAATGATCGATGAAAGCGAGCGCGTAGTATTCTTCGGCGGCGCCGGTGTTTCCACGGAAAGCGGGATCCCGGATTTTCGAAGCAAAGACGGACTGTACAATAAGCCGGATGTGAATTTTGCCCAGTATCAGCCGGAGTATCTGCTCAGCCACAGTTGTCTGGTGCGGGAACCGGAAGTTTATTTTGAGTTTCACAGGCAGAAGATGGATACCAGAAAGGTTGAGCCGAATGCAGCACATAAATATTTGGCAAAACTAGAAGAGACCGGTAAACTGATCGGCGTCGTGACACAGAACATTGACGGCCTGCATCAGAAAGCGGGAAGCAAGAAAGTTTATGAGATCCATGGCAGTGCGCTTCGCAATTACTGCTCAAAATGCGGTAAGGAATACCCTGAGGATTACATTTTCGAATCCAAGGAGCCGGTTCCCCACTGCAGCTGCGGTGGTGTGATCAGAGCAGATATTACGCTTTACGAAGAAAGCCTTCCCGATGAAGCTGTGTCGGGCGCTGTTCGGGCTATTTCGACGGCTGATATGCTGATCATCGGCGGAACGTCGCTCACCGTATATCCCGCTGCGGGCTTTGTGAATTATTTCAGAGGGAAAAACCTGGTGGTTATCAACCGTGATCCGCTGAATCTTCGGATCGGACAGGATGTTTTGATGATCCAGGAAAAGATCGGAGAAGTCTTCACAAAACTGGCCGAGCTTCAGAATATCAGCCTGGATTGATCGCATATTGTTTGACAAAACAGTAAAGGAATATATACTTTCTCAAAAACAGTAAAGGAATACATATTTTGGCAGAAAAACACGGAAAACAGTAAAAGAATTTTTCCGGGCGACCGAATTGCCCATCATATCAACCGAATAAGCATAACCTATGGAGGAAAGCCGGGCTTTGGTGTTATTATCACCTTAGTCCGGTTTTTCTATGGTTTGTCATTGGAGATGGTTCGGTGTCAGGTGGGGACGGTTCTCTGTGACAACCAGTATTGCAAGGTTGTCAGAGAGAACCGTCCCCAATGACACCCGGTTTTATTGCCGGATAACAGAATGGAATCCGTAGTAAAAATTTCGGTATGAAAATGCGGAGACGAATACTACAAATTAATTCAGGAGGAAAACGGAATGGAGAAAAAGACGATGCAAAAGATGATGAGCAGAATAACAGGGTTTTTGATCTGCCTTGCTATGGCCTTTGTTTTTCTGCCGATGGTGAATGCGAAGGCAGATGATGTGGTCGCAAAATTGTACAGTGGTCCTGATACGCAGGTCGGGGCGGCAGAAGGATATACTTCCCTGCAGGCTGCTTTTACTGCCACAGAATCACTGAACGCCTATACGATTGTTATGTTACAAAAGGATGTGACAGTAAACGAGGCATTGACACTGAATCAGAATATCAATCTCTTTCTCAACGGATATACGCTTACATTTGGACAAGGTGCATCGCTGACGGGCACTGTAGGTGTTAGCCAGCCTGTAATTGATATATTTAGCGATTTCGAATCAAAAAAAGGCGGAAGCTTTATCAGTAGTGGAAATCTGGAAGCATACCTTGAAATATATACGAAGGATGTTAATTTTTCAGTTAATGCCGGGAAAATAATGAATATTATGCTGTATGAAGGAACGGTGAATTTCAGCGGCGGAGAAATCGACTTCATCCAGACCTGGGGAACAGTCAATATGACCGGCGGGAAGGTGAATTTTTTTGGTCCGGAAAACGGAACCGCAACGATCACCGGTGGCAGTATCGGAAGCATCGATCTAATGAATAATGACGGAAGCCCCGTTCTTGATATCAAGGGCGATGTCAACATTACCGAAGAATTACTGATTGAACTCTATGGAGGAGATGCGAATTCCGGAAAAGCAGCAATCACCATCTCCGGTGCGCCGAAGATCGCTAAAGTGGGCTTTTCTATTGAGGATAAAACAGTTGAAGGAAACTGGGGATCGTTGACAATTAAGGGTGGATACTTCGGAAACAATCCCGTAGAGATTGTTAACGGCATGGATTCGAGTAAAAAGAGCCGTTTAACGCTTACGGCAGAAGGCATGGAGCAATATGGCAATCAGTCAGACTGGGCAGCAGACACCTCCATTTATAAATGGAGAATCGTAGATTCCTCATATTCCGCAGACGTTGCTGTCACCGGCGTTTCCTTAAATAAAACTACTCTTTCCCTTGCAAAGGGCGCATCCGAGACATTGACGGCAACCGTGGCACCGGCAAATGCGACAAACAAGACCGTGACATGGACTTCTGACAATACGGCAGTAGCAACCGTAGCAAACGGTAAGGTGACGGCAGTGGCAGCAGGCAAGGCAAAGATCACCGCTAAGGCCGGCGATAAGACCGCAGTCTGTGAAGTAACGGTTACCGAAGCTTCTTCCGGCAGTGGATCAGGCACGCAGGATGGAAAGGATCAGGGACAAAATCCCACCACCGGAACCGTGACGGCGAAAAAAGCGAACACCCTTACTGCAAAGGGAAAAACCATCAGCCTCAAAGCGAAGGATGTGAAAAAGAAGAACAAGAAGTTCAAGGCTTCCAAAGCTTATACCGTAAAAAATGCAGAGGGAACTCTTTCGTATAAGCTGAAAACCGCTAAGAACACCAAAGATAAGAAGAACTATAAGAAGAAATTTGCAGTCGATTCCAAGAGCGGGCAGATCACCGTAAAGAAGGGTCTTAAGAAAGGCACCTACAAATTGACCATAACTGTTACCGCAGCCGGAAATGATGGCTTCAAGAAAGGATCCAAGACGGCAACCGTAACCGTAAAGGTGAAATAAACGGATCCGGAGAAGAATCGGAAAAGAATTATCATAGAAATCAGTTTTGACATATCTTTCATGAAACGTGTATAATACCAAATGTGTGCTGACATCACATTCAAAAAAAGCATGCGGGGATAATGAATGCAAAGAGGTATTATCATGACGGATATGATAGAAATTGAAGTGGTGCTGGACGAATCCTGCGTCGACCCGAAGGTGAAGATTTTTACCAAAAGCAAGACAGAGCAGGTGGAGGACATCATCCATGCGATAGAAAACAGGGCCAGGAGCATTTTTACGCCGATCCCGGTGAATGAAAACGGGAAGTATATGGTGATCTCACAAAGGGATATTTACAGGATCCGGACCCAGGGAAGAGAAGTGCTGCTCGATACCAAGGATCATTCCTATACTATCCGCGGTACGATCGCAAAGTTTGAAAACGACCTGGATAAAGAGCGGTTTTTCAGAATATCGCAATCGGAGATCATCAACCTGTACAAGGTGGATACCTTTGATTTCAATGTGACGGGAACCATCGGCGTATTGTTTGATAACGGTGTGAGAAGCTGGGTGGCAAGAAGATGTGTGAAGCCACTGCGCGATCTGTTAAAGATGCGCTATGGCAATGTGTAAGGGGGCGTCTGAAATGACTTTAAAAGACAGATTTATCCTGAAAGCATCCGTGGGTTTTGCGTTAGGCATGGCGATAGATCTTGCCATTCATGCTTTCTATGTCCTTGCGGACGAACATTACATACTTGCCGGTCCTGTCGATAAGGCAACCATTCTCAGATTCTTCCTGGAGATTCTGACCGGAGGACTTTTGGGCTTTATCGGAAACGGAAGTTCCGTGATCTACGAGATTGAAAGCTGGAGCCTTCTTCGGGTAACGGCGACCCATTTTGTGATCGCATTTAGCGCATTCTTTATCATCGGCCTGTTTAACGGCTGGCTGACACCGCAGATCAATCTGGAAAACGCGATCGTTACCGGATGCGTGCTGTTTGTCTACATAGCGATCTGGCTGATCCAGTATTTAATTTACAAAAAAGAGGTCCGGGAGATCAATATCGGCCTGAAGCAGCTTCGAAAGAAGGAAGAAGGGGCGGCGTAGATGCAGCCACTTTTGACAAAGGATTGACCGAATACACACGCTCTCTGACCGAATAGTTCCAAAGCATTGAAACGCATAAGACAGGCATGATATAAAGACAGAGTATTGTCTTATATTGTGCCTGTTTTTTGTGCTTTTATACGGGGGCAGGTACAGAGAAAACAAAACGCTCAAATGTCACGAATAAAAACAGAAATACTATGATTATTCGGGGACCAGGCACGGATGCCGGAAAGGAATGGGTGAAAAGAATGGGTAATCGAAAAAGGAGAAAAAGCGGACTTGGAGAAAGGATGCTGGCGATAGTATTATCGCTTGCTATGATGTTGACATGTTTGCCGGCAGAGGTATTTGCCGACCCGGAATCTCAGCAGGCTACCGGAGTATGGACAGACTATACTGAACAGGTCACTGTAAATGAGGAAGGCGTATATGAGATTTCGACACCCGGACAGCTTGCTTATGTGGCAAAAGGGATCAATGATGGTACGCTGCCGCAGTTCTGGGAGGATGAGAACTGGAACACGACTTATTACACGTTCAGGCTTATGGTGGATCTTGATCTGTCCGCTCATCAATGGATGCCCATCGGTTCTTCTT
>JAEEKC010000088.1 GCA_016282215.1 Lachnospiraceae bacterium | reverse complement strand
AGGATATCCTGCGCCATTCCCCAGGGCTGTGATTTATAATAGCGGATATTTTTCACCTTCACACCGGTCTCTTCCATGACTTCCCGCGCCACGGTCTCTTCGAGCGTCTCCCCGATCTCCGTAAAGCCCGCAACCAGCGCATTATGGACATATCCCCTTTTATAGCGTGTGATCAGCAGGCTATCCCCCTTGATCACGCCGACAATGACCGCCGGATTGATCCGCGGATAGATGATCTGTCCGCAGTCCGGGCATACAAGCGCCCTCTCTGTTTCGGAAAAAGAAAACGCCCCTTTGCATCGGCCGCAGAATCTGTTGTTCACATACCAATGCCATAAATGAAATGCCGTAAATGCCGCCATCAGATCCACATTAACACAAGTGCCCCGAAGCTGCCTTACCGTCCTGTAAACAAAACCCGACAAACTGTATTCCGTATCCTCACAAAGCAGTAAGAAAAACTTCCTTTCATCCACAGAAAAAAGATAGACCACACAGGCACCGTTTTCTATCATATGCAGAAGTTCCTGATCCCACACAGGAAAGATGAGTCTGTCACCTTCCGGTTTTACCAGCAGCGCGCCTTCTTTATTAAATATCATGCAGATATCGCCTATCTGTGGTTTTCTGTTTTGATAGCTGTTATCTAACTTACTTGGATAAATATCCTGGATCATATGCTGCTTTCCTCCAAATCATAATAAAAATTCATTTTTCTCTTGCAATTCCTTCTTTGTTTTGATAATATATGAATGTTGCTTAAGGCATATCGTAAAAATGCCTTAAATATGAACCGGTAGGAGGTGTTGATCGTGGCAAAGTGTGATATTTGCGGCAAGGGAGCTCATTTCGGAAACAATGTCAGCCATTCCCATAGAAGATCTAATCGTATCTGGCATTCCAATATCAAGAATGTAAAGTGTGTGGTAGGCGGTTCCAACAAGACATTACATGTTTGTACTTCTTGCCTGCGCTCCGGTAAAGTAGAAAGAGCGTAATGATTTCAGATCATTAAAAAAGGTCATCTGCAATGCGGATGACCTTTTTTTATTGCTGCAATCGCCTTAATCTGTCATACTCCTGATTAATCCGCTGCAGGATCATCTTATCGCCATCCATATTATCCGGATGATAGATCTTGATCAGTTCCTTGTAGCGTTTTTTCACCGCCAGCGGATGCGTTGCGCCCTTAAAAAAGATAAACTCGCTGCTCTGTATGCCCTTTCCGGAATCAAGAGAAGCAAAGGTTTCCGCATCTGAAAGGAATTGCTTGCGGAATTCAAAGGCCCGTTTCTGGGCTTCGAGTTCCTTTTTGTCTGAATTGAGCTTTGCAAATCCCATTTCCAGAACTTTATACTTCTTATCAAAGAGTCCCTGTTCTTCCGCCAGTTTCTGCTTGGACTGTCTGATCTGTTCATTCCAGCCCTTCATTTCCTTCTTGAACTCTTCTTTTTCTTTTTCAAAGGCCTCTCTTTCGGTCTGCAGCTTTTTTTCTTCTTCTTTTAATAATGCAGCCTGTTTCTGCATCAGCTTGCCCGCCCTCGAGACTTCTTCGCGCAGACCTTCCAGCCTGAGATTCTCCTTATAGAGCCATTCCCTAACTGCCGGGGACGTTCCCGCTTCGATCACAGGCGGCAATCTGTCTCTGCTTTCCTCTTGTGCAGCAGCGGAATATAATGTTTCCCCGATCGTTTCTTCTGTTTCCAGGTCCTGCCCGGGTTCCGGATTTGCCGACTTTTTATTCTCTTCCCTCTCTTTTTCAGAAGCTTCCGCAAGATCAGCGATAGCACGTACCGCGGAAACGATATCATCCTCGGAAAAGAACACCTCTTCTTCAGCGGCAGCAGCCGTTTTTTCCCAGATCGGAGCAGTCTCAGCAGCACCGGCTCCGCCGCTTTTTTGAAAAGCATCCAGGTTTTGTGCGCTCCTTGCCTCACCGGTCTGATACAGAGAGTCTTTGTATCTGCTCTGCTCTTCTTCGGTCAGCTGCCCATATATGGTTTTTCGGAGTTCATCTTTCCAGTCCATATTTTTACTCCGGCCGGTAAAAATCATCATCTGCTTTCTGCGATATCAGATAACGTATCGATCACATCAAAACGCCGGCAGATCAGATATCCACGCTTCCGTCCGCTGGGAAAGCAGCGTCCTTTGCGTCTTCATCACTCGGCATCTCTTCCTTTTCCGTGGTCAGGCGATCCACCAGATCAGGAATGGCATCGATCAGCTTCACGATGGTATTCTGATCCTTAATGCTGACCAGCTTTGTCTGCCCGTTCTTGATCACCAAAACAGCATTCGGCGACATCTTTCCGGTCATTCCGCCGAATCCGCCGTTGCTCTTTTCACCGGCATTTGCGCCGGCGCCGATCCCAAATGACACATCAACCAGCGGAATGATGATGGCATCACCGATGGTCGTCGGCTGTCCAACGACAGTCTTTGCGGATAAAAAACCGTCCATTCCCTTTGTCAGCGAATTGATGACTTCCGTAAAGTTGTTGTTCATACAAACCTCCTAATTTATTATCACTATCTCGATTAGTTATTCATGATCGAAATTCCCACTGAATTTATTATCACTATCTCGATTAGTTATTCATGATCGAAATTCCCACTGAATTTAATATAATCAAAATTCCTCGATCGCTTTTTTCGTAATGGCCTTCAGCCTCTTGACATCCTGATCGAAAAACCAGAGCCATGCTGCCCGAATAAATGCGCACAGCCGGATATGTCCTTTCATGAAAACCTCAGCGTCCTGCACATTTCTGTCAAAATCAGGTACCAGGGTCACATGCTTTCCGATAAAGGGATAAAACATTCCGTAAAGCATTCCGTAGTAGCCGGCGATCTGTCCTGTCAGCGCCACATCCCCCATCCCCACTGTAGCCTTCAGATATCCTTTCCGCGGCCGGATGGCTCTTAAAATCTTCAGCAGGGCCTTCTTCGCTTTTTGCAGTGCTTTTTTTGTATAATCCTTTTCCCAGATACAGATGATACGTTTGAGATTCCGTTTATACTTTCGGAACGTCTTTACGATGGCCTGCTTTCGCTCTTCTAACTGATCCGGAAGGGAAGCCAGATAATCGATGCCTTTCAAAAGTGCATCAAACGCCTTAGCATATGCATCACCAAGGGAAAGTAAAAACAAACGGATCTTCTCGATCAGCCCCGGCCGAAAATCATCTTCTTCGTTCTCAAAAACATCCTCTGCAGCGAATGGATCGTTTTCATCCTGACTGCCCGGATCTTCTCCGGCAGCATTTGCCTCAGGCTGTAAGCTGCTCTCACCTGACTCTCCGGTGCCCTCTGCCGGCGTTGTCAACTCTGTCTCTGTCAGGTTCGTCTGCTCTTCCTTGGGATTTTTCCCTTTCTTCTTCCGCAGACACTCATCTTTCTTCGCCTGTCTTGCTTCCTTCTTTGCCTGACTGATCCGCTTTTTTTCTTCCTGCTTTTTCTTTTCTTCTTCCGTCGGGAAAAAATTGAAAACACGGATCCCGAAGATCTTTACACCACCGGCCATGCCGTTTTCAATATGCTTTTTTTCAGAATTTTCTTTTCCGCTTCCTTTTTCCAGATCAAAGTATACAGACAGGAGAGGAAACAAAAAACGCACCCCGGCACTGATGTTGATATTCCCGGTCAGATAGGACGCCTCTAAGCGGTAGCGCAGCGGAACAAACAAAAGGATCAGGACAAGTGCCAGGATGACTGCAAGTATGATCAAAAAAGTGATCCCTATGATTTTTAAGATACCCAGTAGAATTCCCAGCATATTCCTTATAACCTGCGAAACATATCCGCCTTATCCGCCTCGATCTGCGATTTAAATATATCTTCTTTGTATTTTTCCCGAAAATGCTCATACAATCTGCCGGACAGATAGGCCGCGCTTTCCCATCCTTTCGCGATCCCGAGCACCCGGAGATCCTTTTTGGGATAACGTTTTTGCTTCAGGATACCGGCATGGATGATATCGAACTGATCCGGTCCTTCGTTCAGGCACACAAGATAAATGTCTATCTGGCCGACATTCATCCACAGTTTTCTGAGGATCTTCTTTTTTACCGGAGCGATCGCCTCATCGGTCATCAGTTCTTTATAGATCAGCATACAAATAGTAACCTTTTACACACACAAAGGAGAAGACAAGTCTCCTCCTGTTATCACATCAATAATATTTTCTGCTGCCCCACAAATGGCTTTGTTTCAGATCCAGGTATTGCTGATAGCCCTGCTCTAAGATCTGTTTCTCATTGGCAAATTTCAGAAGATGAATGGCTTCGTGATACTTATAGTATCCGGAATCCACAAAGAATTCTTCCCGCTGGGGCTTTGAATAATAACTGTCTGACATCATCAGATACCAGTGTACCGTTTTCTCCACCGTATCCGGTCCGGCCGTAAAGGTATAGGAACTGTCAGAGATGTATTTCATGATCGTGGCCCGCGCTCCGCTTTCCTCGAGCACCTCTCTGACGGCGGTGTCCTTAAAATCTTCTCCTTCTTCGACAGTACCCTTCGGCAGCACCCAGCCCTCATATTTATTTCGGATATTCTTGTACAGCAGAAGGATTTTCCCGCGAAAGATCACCAGTCCGCCACAACTCGTTGCACTTGTCATACTCATTTACGTTTCCGCTACCTTGTTGACCGCCGAAACGATCTCGCCACTGTCAAAAGGTTTTGTGATAAATTCATCAGCACCGGCTTTAATGCATTCCATCACTTTACTCTTCTGTCCGGCAGCGGTCACCATAATAACCTTGGAATGCTTATCCAGCGCCTTGATCATCTTCAGCGCTTCCACGCCGTCAAGAACCGGCATTGTGATATCCATGGTAACAACTTCGGGTTTTAACGCCTGAAACTGTTTCACGCCTTCCTGACCGTCCTTTGCCTCACCTATGATCTCATGACCACCCTCTTCCAAAATGGAACGGAGCAGTTTTCTTGATGTCCGGGAATCATCCACCATCAAAATCTTCGCCATTTTGCTTCTCCTTATAACATTTCCTGTCTATATTTGCCGGCCGCGTCAAAATGATCCGCGCATCCGGTCTTGCCCCAACTATGACTGTACCTGTTCAACATCCAGCTGCGAATCGATCGCCAGCACAAAATTCATCACCTGTTCCTTGATATGGATTGGGAAGATGATATACTGATTTCCCCTGATCCTGCAGGGATTCTCATAATACTGCGGCGGCAGCATATCCACTTCCACGCCGTTATTGGATAGCTCTGTCGCAAACAGTCCGTTCACGCAGTTCATAAACTCTCCGACTGCGTCAAGTGCATCCAGATCCACGGTATCGAATTCTTCGCCGCAGAAAGGATTCGCTATCATCAGCAATGCGTTTTCCACGCCGGCAAACCCTGCAAAGATCTCGTGATCTCCGCCCAGGGGCTGCATTGCAAAATTATCTGCCGTGATCTCATCGACCAGATATGCTTTGGAAACATAGGCGCCGGAGCTGATCAGTCTGAGGATCGTACGGATCGCGATCCCGCAGTGCTTTTTGCCCAGCTCATTGTTTTCCGGAAGGAACAGATCGATCACCCTGTCGATATCTCCGCTGACAAGATCATCCATCTCGCTGGTGGAAAGGCCCTCCACTGACTGGTAATGCTTGAGCATCGTATCGATCTCATCTAAGGTCATAAAGCCCTTGTCGATCAGCGTCTGTACAAAGACCATGTAGATATTGCCCTGTTTCTTAAGCAGCCGTCCGACCTGTTCATCCGTCAGGTAGCCTTTTTCTATGGCAATATCTCCAAAGCGCTTATCCATCAGAGCCTGCAGCTGATTGACTTCATCAGCCTGTTCCTGTGTCATCAGCTTTTCCGTTACGGCAATCAGTCCCAATTTGACCCGGACTTTCTTTTCCGCCTCGATCGTCTCCTCCAGCTCATCTGCCGTTAAGAACCCCGATGATACCAGATAATTACCGAAGATCTGATCAAACATGCATCTCATCCCTCCCCACTCATAAAATACCTTGCATATCTTTTGTTTTCCGGCTTATTATTTCCATACCGTACTTCACACTATTAGATAGTATATAACAATTCAGCACAAAAAGATAGTTTTTTGAATTAATTTTTATACAAAATTGTGCAAAAATATTTCAATCATTGTTGTGAAAGCATACACTTGTCAAAAATCCGTTTTGCGATGGGAACGGCGTATTCGCCACCGGAGCCGGCCCCTTCTACGATGATCGTCACGCAGACTTTCGGATCATCGACCGGTGCAAAACCCGTAAACCAGGCATGGCTATCCTCTTTTCTTGAGGAAAACTCAGCCGAACCCGTTTTTCCGGCCGCCGTATAATTGTCATTCATCAGTTTTGTAGCGGTACCCTGTGTGACGACAGCCTCCATGATCTCCTTTAAAAAGTCCGCCTCTTCCACCGTCATCATGACAGTCTCCTGTTTCGGCTCATACTTTTTGATCACGGTGCCACCCACATTTTCCACGTGATCCACCACATAAGGGGTCATGCAGACACCCTTATTTGCTATGGCACAGGTGATCATATTCAAAAGCAGGGGCGACATCTGTGTGTGTCCCTGTCCGATCACCGTCTGCAGCAGGTCGTCCATGGAATCGGAATCCTTCAGTGCAAAGCTCGACTGTTTATACGGGATCTTTGTGGAAAGCGGTTTGTCAAACAGCAGCTGGTCGCAGGTCCTGCGCAGGCTTCCCACCGCCAGCGACGTACCGATATTGGCAAAGGATGCATTACAGGATTTTGCAAAACTCTTTTTAAAATCCTCGCTTCCGTGATTGCTGCCGTGGTAGCAGTTGATAACACTCCCCTGATAGGAGAATTTCCCGTTGCAGTTATACCTGTACCCGGAAACATCCCCATTGTTTTCCCTGTAATACTCCAGCGCTGTAACGATCTTAAAGGTACTGCCCGGCGGATACATACCCTGCGTTGCGCGGTTCAAAAGGATACTCGATTCCTTGTCATCCACCAGATCATCCCAGATATCCGCGATCTCATTCGGATCATAATCCGGTTTGGAAACCATAGCCAATACTTTTCCCGTAGACGGCTCTGAAATAATGACTGCGCCTGAATAAACGCCAAGCGCATCCGATGCCGTCTGCTGCAATGAAAGATCCAGGGTAGTCACTACATTATCGCCCCAGTCCTTCTTTTCATTCAGCTCATGGGTGATCTTGTTGCCCAGCGAATCATGGGAAAAGATCATATTCATATTCTCGGCATACTCAATTCCGGTCTTTCCTTTGGTGGAATAACCGACTACATGAGAAAAAAGTCTGCCATATGGATAGAGTCTATTCTCAGTTCCGTCGTCTTCCACCTTTGTATAAGCCAGCACATCCATGTCTTTTGAATAGATCCTGCCGCGCACATTCCGGTTGGCCAGCAGCTCCTGCCTGGGATTATAGTCATTATTGATGGCTTCCTGGGAATCACGCTTGACATAGACAGCCAGATTGCCGATCAGCATGAAACAGAGCACGGAAAAGATCACCGCGACGATGATCAATTCAGCATTTCTCTGCTTTACCGGATACTTCTCTATCGCTTCATCATAGAGTTCGTTTTCCAATTCCCCGATATTCTTTTTTGCGGTTTTCTTCTTCTTTGCCACTTGAAAGCTCCAGCAATTCTTTTTTTCGTGTATCAGTTGATCCGGTCAATGATCACGTTCTATTTTTGATCTCACTCATCTTCGATGTCAGAATATTCCGCCTCTTCCAGTTCCCGGATGCAGAAACACCCCTCCACCACGGCAAACAGGATCACCGTGGACAGGACGCTGCTGCCTCCGTAACTGACAAAGGGAAGTGTCACGCCGGTCAACGGGATCAGTTTCGTCCCGCCGCCAATGGTCAGGAATACCTGAAAGATATAAGTAATGCCAAGGCCCGCGACCACATAGCGGTAGAACTCATCGCGCAGCGTCGCCGCCAGCTTGATCATTGCCAGAAATGAGCTGAGGCACACCAGGATCAGCAGCATCGCAAACAGCACGCCCATTTCTTCCGCCACCGCCGAAAAGATCGAATCCTTTTCCACATAGGGGATGGACGACGGATTCCCCTGATATATGCCCATACCAAACCACCCGCCGGTACCGATGGCAAACAGCGACTGCGTTACCTGATAGCCCGCATCATCAATGTTGGTCCATGGATCCAGCCAGGCTGTCACACGGACACGGACATGGGAAAACATCTTATAACCGACAAAACAGCCACCTGCACCGGCCAACAGGCCTGCCAGCAGATAGAAATAATTATGCGTAGCGATAAATACCATGCCCAGGTAAACCACAAAGAAGATCACGGCGCTGCCCAAATCTCTCGAAAGCACCAGGATCAGCACATGAAGCGCCGCACAGACTGCGGACAGGCATACCTGGCCAAAGCTTTTTGATCTTGCAAACAAGCCTGCGATAAAAAACACAAACAGGATCTTCACGAATTCAGAAGGCTGAAACGTCACCGAACCGATGGTATACGAAATATTGGAACCGTGCGTTACGCTGCCCAGGATATATACGATCGCAAGGGCAGCCACTCCGACCCCGCCGTAAACCCATGTCAGATCTTTTAAGAACTGCAGTTTTTTGATCATCCACGGCACAAACAGCCCGACGATCATGGAACCTGCGACTATGATAAACTGCCTAATGGATTTTTCATAAGAGATCCTGGTCAGTACCACAAAACTGACTGAGAGCATCATGCACATATTCCCGGCCAGCAGCCTGTCCGCTTCCGGATAGAGCACGCGAAACAGGGCGATCGCCGCAAAGAGCAGGATCTCCTGGAAACCGTAAAAAATGATATAGCTTGGCTCTCCCGTTTCCAGACAGATCGCGGCAAACCCGAGAAAATGCACCATGAACATGCAGATGACCTGACGGATATACATGCCGCGGCCCTGTTTTCTGCCGCGTATGATGCCAATCAGACATTCTAACGTATAGATCGCCATGAATGCACAGATCACATATTTGGATAAATCCGATATTACATGTGCCATTTATTCTACGCCCTTCAAAAAATGTCCCCGTGTGAAATCCGAAAGGGACCTCGGAACCGTGCCTTTCGCCTCGCTGTCCACAAAAAATGACAGGATCTCCTGCGTTTGGGCACCGCTCTCCACCGTAAAGGAAATCTGCAGCGCCCGGATCCCTTGCGAAAGGAGCTTTTGCACCTTATCCATATCCCTGTGAAGGGAAAGCGGCACAGTATTGTAGATCGTATTTTCACATCTGTCGCAGTGCAGGATCACGGGAAACCGTTTCTTGATCCGGTCCTGCAATACCAGAGGCTCTGCTGCCTCTCTCCGCCTTTGCTGCGAGCTGCCAAGCTCCATCATGCAGCTTTTATTGGTGCTGCGAAGGCACTGGGCGGATACCATTACCGGGATATGACCGTAAACCGGCAGGATCATCTGCCCGCCGCTCGCCTTCCAGGCCTTGCTTTTAAGCAGGTCCGAAAGCTCGAATGCCGTCATCTCGGCGCTTGCCACGTGCTGATGCGCGCCCCATCCGGCGAGCCACGAAGATGCGCGGGCCGTCAGAACGGGAATGCTTCTGTCCGTTATGATCTGCATATTGCCAAGCAGCTGTGCCGCTTCTCCCGGCCCTTCTTTTGCCTTCTCTATCCAGGCCAGGCTTTCTATATTGCCGCAAACGATACCGTCAAAATACGCCAGCGTTTTTGCCGTCAGAACATCTGCATATTCCTTCGTTACGCTCTGTCTTGATACAGCCGGAAGCTGCACAAAGCACTTCGTTCCCGCCTGCCTTGCTGCCTCAAGAATATCGTTCACACTTGTAGAAAGACCGGGCACCCTGACAAGATCATAGCTCACCCAGATCGCCGCAAGACGCGCATACAACGGCTGCCCGATCGCGCGCAGCTGTTCAATGCTCCGTACACTGATGATATAGGTACGCCCATCTTCATCCCCTGCTGCCTCAGTTTCATTCCCGCGGATCTGCCGCGCCGGTATGCTGCCTTCGCCGAAAACCTCTTTGTTTTCTGCCATGCTGCGGATGAGAGAGAGCGTCTCATTGTCCAGACTTCTTTTTTTACTCTCCAGAATATTATGAAGAAGAAGGTCTGCTGCCGTTCTGCGAAGTTCATTCATCGCCCCCACCGGCACAAAAACATTCGGGAAGGCTGTTCCATCCGCTTCATCATATTTCAAAAAGCCGTCATCTTTTGCAGGATTACCTTTCATTCTGAAATAGCAGGAAAAATCCTGCATGACAAAACCGGTTCCGCCGAGTTTACAAAACTGCTTTTCCATGTCGCCGGCCGTGGTCGGTCTGTTCTTAGCTTCCTGGGCCAGGGCGCCGGTAACCGATGCAGAAAAATGCTTATCAGGCCTTGCAACCTCTAATTCAAACCGAAGCGGTTTGTCCGGTTCCACATATAAAGATCCGTTTACAGGCACCGGCTGCGTCTGTGGTATTGTCACATCCAAGGCTTCGCTCCCCGTATAACCCGCACGGCCGAGCATGATCATTTCCCTGCCGTTATGCCTGTCTAAATAGCCGCCTGCCAGACCGCCGCGGTTAAAACGCATCTCCAGTTCATAAAGGTCTTTTTTTTCGATCGGGGATCTGTTTCCGGCAAGAAAACGGTCCATATACTTCCGATAAAGCGAAGTGACAAAATACACATATTCCGGGGACTTCATCCTGCCTTCGATCTTAAACGAAGAGATCCCGAGATCCATCAGTTCATAAATCCGGGGAAGCAGACACAGGTCCTTCATGGATAACTGAAACTTCAGCTGATCCTGATTCAGCTGCCTTTGGCCGGAATAAACGTCAACCGGCAGCCTGCAGGCACCGCCGCACCGCCCTCTGTTGCCGCTCCTTTGCCCCATCATGCTGGACATCAGACACTGACCCGAATAGGCATAACACATGGCGCCATGGATGAAAACCTCCAGTTCCATGCCATTTTTGACCGCTTCTTCACAAAGTCCCTTCAGCTCCTTTTGCGAAAGCTCCCTGGCCGGTACCACTCTTGTTATGCCAGCCTCGATCAAATGATCAAAACAGATCGGTCCCGTCAACGTCATCTGCGTACTTGCATGGATCGGCATATCCGGAAAAACACTCCGGATCAAAGATGCCACACCCACATCCGCAACGATCACGCCATCCAGCCCCTCTTCATAAAAGGGACGCAAAAAAACGGGAAGCCCGGATAATTCCTGCTCCCTCGTGATGGTATTAACTGTCAGATACAGTTTTTTATGATGTAAATGTGCTATACGTATGGCATGCAGCAACTCTTCTTCAGAAAAATTGTCTGCAAAAGCACGGGCACCATATTGTCTGCCGCCCATATAGACCGCATCCGCTCCGCCCGAAAGCGCAGCATGAAATGCATCCATATTGCCTGCCGGTGCCAATAACTCTGTCATAATCAAATCCTATCATGGCGAACGAAACGCAATCGGCCGGGCCGATCCATGCATCTGCTGTGATCAGGACTGCTTGTTGTCCGTCCGCATCTGCAGATCGATCAGATCATGCATCACATCCGAAAGCTCCTGCTTCTTCTGTGTCAGCTCTTCTTCTAACGCAGCGATCTGTTCCCTCGCCTTGAAATAATCATCTGCAATATTGAGTTCAAGCAAAACAGACTGTGTATCAGCGCTTTGGCGGGTAAACTCCTCGCTCTTGTTATACTCTGCGTATTTGTTGTTGATATAAAGCGCCACCTTCTGCAGGTATTCCTCACTTTCATATCCACTGAGCGTATAGATCTTTCCCCTGATGACAACCTGTGTATCCGTCTTAGCTCCCACGATTCTTCCCTCATCTGTTTATCAGTAATATAACAAAAGATATTATAACTATAATTCGCACAAAAGGCAAGTAGAATTATTGTGGAATCTGTCTGTGGAAATGCTCATAACCCAGCGGCGTTACAACCCTGCCGCGTGGCGTCCGGTTGATCAGTCCGTTCATGATCAGATACGGTTCATATACATCTTCAATGGTACCCGAATCCTCACCCGTTGCAGCAGCCAGGGTATCCAGACCCACAGGGCCACCGCCGAATTTATCGATCATCGTCAGCATCAGATTCCGGTCCACATGATCGAGCCCAAGACGGTCTACATCCAACAGGTCAAGTGCCGTCTGCGCCACCTCAAGTGTGATCTTTCCATCGTATTTTACCTGCGCAAAATCCCTGACACGCTTTAAGATTCGGTTTGCAAGACGCGGCGTCCCCCTGCTCCTTCTGGCAAGCTCTCTCGCGCCTTCCGGATCGATCTCCACATTCAGGACCTTTGCAGAATGCCGGATGATCTTCGTCAGTTCATCTACGTTATAAAACTCCAGTTTATGGATCACGCCGAACCTGTCACGGAGCGGTGCTGTTAAAAGTCCGGCCCTGGTGGTCGCACCGACCAGCGTAAAATGCGGAAGCTCGAGACGCACCGACCTTGCACCCTGTCCCTTTCCGATCATGATATCGATCGCATAATCTTCCATGGCAGGATACAGGACTTCTTCCACCTGTCTGTTCAGCCGGTGGATCTCATCCACGAATAAGACATCTCCTTCCGAAAGGCCGTTCAGGATCGCTGCCATTTCCCCGGGTTTTTCCACTGCCGGGCCGCTTGTCACCTTCATATGTGTTCCCATCTCATTGGCGATGATGCCAGCCAGCGTCGTCTTGCCAAGACCGGGCGGTCCGTACAATAAGACATGATCCAGCGCATCTCCGCGCTGCTTAGCCGCATCAATATAGATCTTCATGGTATCCTTGGCCTTTTGCTGCCCGATATAATCTTCCAGAAGCTGCGGACGCAGGGTTTCCTCAACAGCCACATCTTCCTTCATCATATTTGTTTCGATCACTCTTGCCATGTTTTTCCTCTTTAATACAATTATTGATACTATAAATTTACAGCAGGAACGGAAGCGCCTTCTTTAAGATCTCATCCGCATTCATATCAGGATCCGGTTTGCAGGCTCTCACAGCGCGGGAAGCTTCCGTCGCCGAATAGCCCAGTGCCACCAGTGCTTCCACCGCATCTTTCTGACTGTCCGCAAGGCCGCCGTCATCCCGTCCGGTGATCAGTTCAATCCCTTCCGCTCCCGACGGCATATCAAGTGCGATCTTATCCTTCAGTTCCAGGATCACTCTTTCAGCGATCTTCTTGCCAATGCCGCTGACAGAAGAGATCGTCTTGATATCAGCCGAATAGATCGCGAAACGAAGCTCCGAGGGATCCAGCTGTGATATCAGCGCCAGGCCGCCTTTCGGTCCGACACCTGAAACCGTGATCAGTTTTTTGAAAAGTTCGAGCTCATCTTTACTGCCGAATCCGAACAGATTAAATGCGTCTTCCTTGACATAGGTATAGGTATACAGTTTCACCTGGCTGCCAATGACCGGAAGCGCCCCGATCAGGCTTGCACCCACAAGGATCTGAATACCGATCCCCTGCACATCGATGGTCACGGCTCCTTCATCAATCTCTGCCAATGTTCCCTTGATATATCCAAACATGATCTTTCCTTTCGTATATTCCTTTTTGTCTGCAATATTTTCTAATTCAAAATTCTAATTCAGTATTCTATTTTCATCCCGTACCTGCTGTATCATCCATCCGGTATTTGTGTAAATTGACCGAGCATCTTGCAGGTTCAGTTTCCGGCTTCCGAAATAAACGGCCCGCACCGATGGATCAGCACGCCTGCCGCCATACCGATGAGCGCACCCGTCAGAAGTCCCGCTACCAGCATCACCGGAAGATAATACCAGAACAGATTCACTGAGAAGAATAGCAATGCCGCAAAAAGCTGTCCCACATTATGCATAACACCGCCTGCCATGCTGACAAGCATGACTGAAGAATTTTTGCCCCTCCTGGCGGCGCACATCACGGCGAAGCTGCAAACTGCACCTGTCAGCGAAAACGCAAGTCCCATGGCATTACCGAAAAGCAGGGACAGGATCAGGATCCGCATCAGATTAAGGATTCCCGCTTCTTTCCAGCTGTAGAAATACAATACCGATACGACAGCCAGATTTCCGAGTCCGATCTTAATGCCGGGTACCGGGACCGGCGGCAGCAAAAGAGATTCCAGATATGAAAGTATCAGCGCCACGCAAAGCAGCAAACCCAAAGCGGCGGTTTTTTTTGCACTCATGTTGTTATTATAACAAAGTTTTTCCGAAAAAGCAAACATTTGTTCTAAGTAAGAATTTTGAAAAAATACACGGAATTATGATAATTTTCAGATAATTCTTTTATACGAGCACTAAATATTGTGGTATAATTCAAAAAAATATTGTTTTTCGTTTATTGGTTTAACAAATTAGCCTTTACTGATCAATTTGGGAGGATGAAAAAAATGTCAAACATGAACGCAAACAATGTCCACAAACCCCAGGCCGGCGGTTACTACGGTAAGCTGATGTCAAAGAGGGAATTCTGTCATCAGACCACGCACCGCAAGCAGCTGCTGCATCTTCACCTGTGCTGCCTGATGTTCTACTTCATAGTCGTCATGTCAGTATTTCTGCAAAACAGGATCCCCAATGTTCTCGGCAAGCTTTTCGGTGTCTCTGAGTTTTTGAATCTGTTTCAGAACATCTGGGTTGATCATTTGATTGTAATTCTTCTTGTGTTAGTGATAGAATTCACGAAAAGCAGGATCGCCACCTCTCTTCTGTTTGCGTATACAGCGAGT
>JAEEKC010000087.1 GCA_016282215.1 Lachnospiraceae bacterium | reverse complement strand
TGGTGATGGCAATGCTGCTTTGCAAAAGTGACCTTGCAGGTGAATACAGCCCGATCAGCCGGACCCGCCCCGACCCGTCTTTCAAACAGCTATCACCTCCGGAAAGGATTCCTGCTTCCAGCATCTTTTCCATGATCTGCGCTGCGATCTGTTTTACCGGCTGGTACTTAAAAATCCCCTCTTCGCTTTTTTCTTCTGTCAAATAAACGATCCTGCTGCTCTGCAGTATTTTTTCCGTATGAAAAGATGTTACCTTTGCATTTCCGATCACAACCATGCTGCAGTTTTCTTCCGAAAAAACCGCCATCATTTTTTCCATATCATCAAACCCGCTGATGTGAATGCCGCTGCCCTCAGCCAGCATCTGCAGACGCTTGACCAAAAGCGCCACAAATACTGATTGTGAGTCACAGATCATGATCGTTTCTGATTTCATAAAAACCTCCCTTTTTACTTTAAATAGACACTATGGATCACATACTCAGACAGCACCCCCGCCAGATAAGGAAGGGAAAAACAGATGATGTGTTTCCCCCTCCTTGTATTCAGCTTCGGTATTCTATTCCCCACCCGTTTCGACAAAACACCGGCATTTGTCAGATGTTCCATCGCAACCAGGCCCCCTGCGACCAGTGCCGTGATGACACCTGCATATAACAGGCTTCTGACTGTCGCGGCAAAGCCGATATACCAGACACTGACGCATGCCATCTTGACATCGCCGCCGCCAAAAGCCTTCACCTTCCAAAACGGGATCAGCGCGATCAGCATGATCATCATCGCTGTAAACTGCCTTGCCATAAGAAGAAACATTTGCATAACACTGCCATCTATCTGCGTCTCATCCTCCATACCGAAAAGTCCGCCTAACCCCGTTCGATCCAAATCGGCCGCAGCAAAATCAAACAGCCCGCAATGCCACACCGCTGTATGTACCACGCCGATCACAAATCCGGTCACGATCAGCCGGTTCGGTATCCGTCCGGTTTTCAGATCTGTACGGACTGCCGGAAGCAAAAATAATACCAGCAATAACAACTGCCTTCCTCCTGCTTCATTTTCATATTTCCTGCACTGAGATTGGAATCCATCAGATCTGCATTTCGTGCTACCTGCACGAACATAAATATGATCAGAAAAATGAATGTCAGAAATAACATGATATTCCGATCTGATGTAAGAGCGATTATAACAAAAGCGAAAATCATTTGTAAACGGTTTTTTATCACAAAAACCATTTTTGTGAAAAGTGACGGATTTTGACAAAAAACGTCACCACCGATGCGGCTCAAAGCCGCATAGAACGGGGATTTTCGGATGTCAAAAAACAATAAACACAGATAGTAAAATTATTCCGTATGATAGACTGAATTCATATCGCACATTGAAAGCATAATTGACAGCATCAGCAGAAAAAATGTAAGATATGGCATAAGATACTCCTGACGTCAATCAACAGTATAAAGTAAGGTAAGAAAACTCGAACCCAATTAATTACCGACTAATTTTGATAGTGTAAAGCCCGATATAAAAATGCGGAGCCGATAAACTACTGATACATTTAGGAAAGGGATAAAACTATGGCTAATGCTGGAAAATTCGGAACCACGGAACAGGAACTGGCACTGGAACGGACAGAACTTTCACACGAGCGAACGGAACTTGCGGTACTGAGAACCGAGCTGTCTTTTCAAAATTCAAGGTTATCGGTTGAACAGACGCATCTGTCTTTTCTTCGCACGATCGTTTCCTTGATCGGTAGTGCTGCGACTGTCTATAAGGCGCTCCCTGCCATCGGCGTGTCAGGCGTGTTCAGTACAGGGCTTGCTGTATTTCTGCTCATTGCAGCCCTCTACTTTACAGTCAAAGATCTGCGCAGCTACCCAAGCATGAAACGCAGTATCGAAGAGATGGAAGAACGGAAAAACGAGCTGATCGCGTAGCCCGATATAAAAATACACAGCCGGAAAACTGCTGATACATTGAGCAGTGTAAGGTCCGATATGATAATTCGGAGCCGCAAACCAGAAATCAAAGGTAGTGTAAAGTCCGATATGAAAATGCTGGGCCGAGCAACTACTGATCAAAAGGAACAACAAAATATGAAAAAAACAGATATCCTCTGTATCGGCACCGCTCTGGTAGATTCGATCATAAAAGGTTTTGACAGCAATCCCATTTCCGCTTCCGGCTACAGGGCACGCTCCGGTTCCCTGAACGTGGGAGGCGAAGCCGTCAATGAAGCGGCCACCGCAGCAAAACTGGGAATGAACACCGGCATCCTGTGTTTTCTCGGAAACGACGCTGCCGGTGATATGGTTTTCCACACGCTCAGTGATTTCGGCGTGGATACTTCTTATATCATCCGCGAAGATGATCATCCGACACCGGTGACTACCATGTTTGTTAACGATGACGGCAGCCGCAAATCCATCACGAACGGTGCGCACCGTTACAATTTTCATCCAGAACAATATACCGATCAGATCAAAAGCGCAAAGGCCATCATCTTAGGATCCCTGTTCCGCGCACCCTTTGATGATCCTGACATCATTTACTCCGTATTAAAGAATGCCAGTGAATGCGGTGTTCTGATCTTTGCCGATACGAAGCTTCCGAATTTCCATCCCCTTACGCTCGACGATCTAAAGCTTTCCCTGCCTCTGATCGACTATATCACACCAAACGAAGATGAGGCAAAGTATTATACAAAAAAAGACTCGCCCGAGGAAATGGCAAAAGTCTTTTTAGATCATGGTATCAAACATGTCATCATAAAACTCGGCAGCAAAGGCTGTTTCTTTGCTGACGAAAAAGAGCAGCTCCACCTTCCCGCCTGTTCCATCGAAGCGGTGGATGCAACGGGAGCGGGAGACAGTTTCGTTGCCGGCTTTGCAAGTCAGCTGCTGCGTGGAGCTTTGGACAGCGAAGCGCTCCGTTTCGGAAATGCCTGCGGTGCGATCACCACAACTGCTGTGGGGGCTACGGCCGCGCTGAAGGACCGCGATCAAGTGCTTGCATTCCTAACAAGGCAAAATCAGTAATCATTTATAACCGACAACCGCTGCATCATTGATCAAATACAGACTTTTACAATCACCAAAAAAAGGATCGGTTCTGTCAAGCTAAACCGATCCTTTCACTTATCTAAAACATTTAATCTTACAACGATCCCATATCTTCACCGCACAAAACAGTCGCCGTCCTCTCTGATCTCTCACACGAAAAATCCGCGATTTCCGTTTCCTTCATCCATGTTTTCAGAGAGCGCTGTTTTTCCGTAAGTCAGCCCGGCATAAACCTTCTGGCTGTTGTCCATCAGCGGCGGCGAATCATCACCTTCGCTGTCTTTTTTATAGGTCTCATACAGGCTTTTCATCAGGCGGAGCGGATCCTCTAACAGGCTGGTCTTTCTTGTTCCCCTGACCTGTCCGAGACGGCCGCTGACATACAGATATACCTGATAGATGGCCGGTGCAGGATCCACGTCCATATGTAATGATCCGATCAGTTCCGAAAGCGCGCTCTGCGCCTTGTCAAGGGACATATAAAACGCTTCTGAGTTTTCTTCCGAAACCGCCAAAATGACTTCATCAACAAAATCAAAAAACATTTCATAGAGGATGACTACCAGCTGGCTGGAATTTGCCTGTGCGATCCTCAAAGTGTATTGCTGTTTTTGTTCGCTTGTCATGTTTTCTCCCTTAATATTCAAACTATATTGATCTTAACTGATGATACGAATTGCTTCATTGCCGATGGCAATTCTCGCAATTCTAAAACATTCGCAATCCACGGATTTGTACTTTTTGACCCTATCATCTCATTACTGCAGAAGCTGCAGCATCTCACTCGGTCTCTGGTTTGCCTGCGCAAGGATGGAAACGCCCGCCTGGTTCAGCACCTGCTGGTTGCTGTATTCCGTCATCTCTTCTGCCATATCCGTATCCATCAGGCGTGAGAACGCGCTGGTCATCTTTTCGTTGGTCACATCCAGGCTGTTTTCCGTATGCTCTAATCTGTTTTCATATGCACCGATCCTTGCGCGTACTTTGGAAAGATACGCATTGGCCTGTTTGGAAAGCTCCATGGCTTCATTTGCGCCATCCACGGTAGAAATATCAACATCTGTCAGTCCCATAGCTTCCAGGGAAACCTCAGGGATACGGATCGGCAAAACCTGTCCTTCATTGGAACCGATCTGCACACGCATGGCTCCGATACCTGTCAGATCGATATTGACCTGGCCGAGACTTGCCTCATCTTTATCAATTTTAAAACTCACCTCAAATTCATTGGCACCTTTGATGGTCACCTTATCACCTTCATAGGACACAGTCGAATTTTTCGGAAAATCCTGCGCATAATCATCGGTAGCATCCTTGGCCAGAAGGGTAATGCAGCCGTCCTGCAGATCCAGATTTCCGTCTGCATCCGTAGGCAGGGAATTGATGGTAATGGAGTACTTCCCTACCGGCACCTCATCGGAATAATAACCGATCTTGACACCCTTCTGATCTGCGTATCCCTTTAGATCGCAGTCACCGTTGAGCAGCTTCTTTCCGTTGAATTCCGTATCATTTGCCATTCTCTGGATCTCTTCTTTCAGCTGCTTTACTTCTGCCTGAAGAGCCTCTCTGTCTGCATCTGTCTTGGTTCCGTTAGCCGCTGAAACCGCCAGCTCATTGATCCTCTGGATCATCGCCTGGATCTCTGTCATCGCACCCTCAGCAGTATTGACAACCGAAACGGCATTGCTGGCGTTCTGCCTTGCCTCACCAATGCTCTTAATCTGCGCGCTCATCTTCTTTCCGATGGCGATCCCGGAAGGATTGTCTTTTGCATGATTGATCTTGTAACCTGTAGAAAGACGTTCCGAAGAAACATTGAATTTACTCTCTGTTCCTGCCAGAGCTGCGCCCGCTATCACTGCAGATGAATTGTATTTAATTCTCATAAAGTACCTCCTGAATGAATTACAAAATATAGTTTATGCCCCAAGATCCG
>JAEEKC010000086.1 GCA_016282215.1 Lachnospiraceae bacterium | reverse complement strand
CATGCTGCGTGCCGAGTGCTACAAGCAGAGAATGGAAAAAGGCCTGAGCTTCCTGGAATTCAATTACATGATCATGCAGAGCTATGACTTCTTATGCCTGTATGAAAAATACGGCTGCAACATGCAGTTCGGCGGCGATGACCAGTGGTCCAATATGCTGGGCGGCACGGAGCTGATCAGAAGGAAACTCGGTAAGGATGCCCATGCCATGACCATTACGCTGCTGCTCAATTCCGAAGGCAAGAAGATGGGCAAGACCGCAAAAGGAGCGGTGTGGCTTGATCCGGAAAAGACTTCGCCTTTTGAGTTCTACCAGTACTGGAGAAACGTGGATGACGGAGATGTTCTTAAGTGTCTGCGTATGCTGACCTTCCTTCCCTTAGAGCAGATTGCCGAGATGGAAAAATGGGAAGGCAGCCAGCTGAATGAAGCGAAGGAAATTCTTGCATTCGAGTTAACGAAACTGGTACATGGTGAGGAAGAAGCGCAGAAATCCCAGAATAGTGCAAAAGCGCTTTTCTCCGACGGTGAGGCTGCTGAAATGCCGACGGCAACGCTGAGCGACGATGATTTCCGTGACGGCTTCATTGATGTGATCGGTATGCTGGCCGCTTCCGGTCTGGTGGCTTCCAGATCCGAAGGAAGACGTGCTGTGGAGCAGGGCGGCGTAACATTAGACGGCGAGAAAGTTGAGGATATCAAAGCCGGCATGACGAAGGATGAGCTGGCTGCAAAGCCGGACGGCGTTGTGCTTAAGAGAGGCAAGAAGAACTTCCGCCGCGTGAAAGTCTGAATGCTTAGAGACAATATAACCGAATGTGAATGAAGAAAACTGAACAGAGATTCTCTGAGCTGAGAGCAAGGACGGTTGGCGAAAAAGCGATTGATGAAGTGCATACAGGGGTGCCGAAGTTTTAGCAAAGGGGGCGAAAACTATGCTGAATGATTGGGTAAAAGCAAAGAAACCGGATGACGAAGAACTCTCAAAGCGTTTGGAAACTGCCCGCGCCGAGCTGGCGAAGCGACAGATGGCGATCAGGGATGCAAAACTGCCGGTGCTGGTGGTTTTGGAAGGCTGGGGCGCAGCCGGAAAAGGAAGCGTGCTCGGCAGGGTGATCAAAAACCTGGATCCTCGTTTTTTCAAAACCTTCCCCATGAGCAAAGCGACCGAGGAAGAAAAGCGCAGGCCGTTTTTGTACAGGTATTTCGCCAAAATCCCCGAAGCCGGAAAGTTTGTTTTCTTTGACGGCAGCTGGATGGATGAAGTGACCGGTCTTTACCTGAAAGAGAAGATCGACAAAAAAGAGTATGCCAAAAAGCTCGAAAGCATCAAACGCTTCGAGCGGCAGCTGCATGACAACGGCTATCTGGTTGCGAAATTCTTTTTCCATATCGGAAAGGATGAGCAGAAGAAACGCATCGAGGCGCTGGAAGAAAACGACAATACCAAATGGCGTGTCAGCAAGTGGGACAAATGGCAGAACAAACATTATAAAGAGTGTCAGAAGACTTTTGATGAGTATCTGGATGCCACGAATCAGTTTGTGGCACCCTGGTACTTCATTGATTCGGAGAACCGCAAGTGGGCAGAGCTCCAGATGACGGAGCTTCTGGTGCAGAATATCGATATCGCACTGCAGAATGCAGGCAGCGTGGTTCCGGTATTGCAGAACACCTTCCCCCTTGTGAAGATGCCGCTCCTTTCGGAGATCCCGCTGGATAAGACGGTATCGGATGAGGAGTATAAGGCAGAGCTTGACAGCTTGCAAAAACGACTGTCGGAGTTGCATAATGAACTGTATCATAAGAAAATTCCTGTGATCATTGCATACGAAGGCTGGGATGCGGCCGGCAAGGGCGGCAATATCAAACGCCTCGCGGCAGCGCTGGATCCCCGCGGATACGAGGTACACCCGATCGCAAGTCCCGAACCCCATGAAAAGAGCAGGCATTTTCTGTGGCGTTTCTGGACCAGACTTCCGAAGGACGGGCATATCGCCATTTTTGACAGAACCTGGTACGGACGCGTTATGGTGGAGAGGCTGGAGGGCTTCTGCTCTGAGAATGACTGGCAGAGAGCCTATACCGAGATCAATGAGTTTGAAAAAGAACTGGATGACTGGGGCGCTGTGATTGTGAAGTTCTGGGTACAGATCGACAAGGATACCCAGCTGGCCAGATTTACGGACAGGCAGAACACGCCGGAGAAACAGTGGAAGATCACGGACGAGGACTGGCGCAACAGGGAAAAATGGGACCTGTATGAAACGGCTGTCAATGAGATGCTGCAAAAGACTTCCACACAGTTTGCACCCTGGCATGTATTGGAATCCAATGACAAGCATTATGCAAGACTGAAGGCATTGCGTACCGTGATCGAAGCGATCGAAAAACGGCTGAAGGAAAGTTAAGGGAGTAGTAGCATGAATGCATTTCGGTTTCAACAGGTTTTGGAATTTTCAGATCAGGTTTGCGATTATCTGGATAATTTTACGAAAAAAGGCATACTGGCACTCAGTATGCCTTTATCAGACAGATTCCGGTATGAGCTTTTGAAGTTTGCCGTCTATCTGGCGGACGCCGATGGCCTGATCGATACGAAGGAAGTATTGTATATCCGTAAGGTCCTGAAGGTGGAATCTGTTGTAGCGGATCTGCATACCCTGAAAAAAAGAGAGCGGATTCCGCATGAGTACAGGTTGGAGATCCCCGAACCCATCAAGGTTGCCGTGCGGATAGATCAGATGTCGGAATACAGCAGCCCTTTTCACAGGCAGACTGCCCAGATCCTGTTGGATACCATGACATTATTTGGCAGAGAGTTCTGTCTGCTACATAAAGGGGATCCGAGTGACGACACGAAACTGCGGTTCCAGACCTATATCAAGGGGTTGGAGGATTATCTGGATCATTTCCATGTGCGCCGTCAGGGAAAAGATAAAAGATTTCCAATCAAAGAGCTGGAGGAGATTCTGCAGCGTGAAGGCATTTCTGCGGCGCCCGGTGAGAGCACTGTGCCACCGGCAGGTTCCGGCGCAGCGGCTCCCGGTACGGGGATCGGCGCAGTCGGTATGGGAACTGCCGGCGGGACGGGAAAAAGAAACTCAGGCGTTTCGTCATCAGAGAATACTTCCGATAATACATCCGAGAAGAGCAAGGAGAAAAAAGAAGAGGATCCGGAGACATTCGAGGCATGCATGCGGGAGCTGATCGGCATGATCGGACTTGCACCGGTAAAAGAAGAGGTTCGTTCCCTTGTCAACCTGCTGCGGGTTCAGAAAAAGCGAAGCGATGCCGGATTGCGCAATCCGGATACCAGCAGGCATATGGTTTTTGTGGGCAATCCCGGAACAGGCAAAACAACGGTAGCCAGGATCCTGGCGCGGATCTACAGGAGCCTTGGTTTTCTGGAAAAAGGGCACCTTGTGGAAACCGACAGATCAGGACTGGTCAAAGGCTATATGGGACAGACCGCTATCCGCGTCAAAGAAGTCGTGGAAGAAGCAAGAGGCGGCATTTTGTTTATTGACGAGGCCTACTCATTGACAGTGGGCTGCGCGGAAAATGATTACGGTTCCGAGGTGGTATCGACATTGCTGAAAGCGATGGAAGATTACAGGGATGAACTGGTGGTCATAGTAGCGGGTTATCCGGACCTGATGGATGAGTTCCTTTCATCAAACCCCGGCTTTCGGTCGCGTTTTAACAGAGTACTGCATTTCACGGACTATTCAGATAAAGAGCAGTTTGAGATCTTGGAATACATGTGCGAGCAGCAGGACTATGTGATCCAGGATACATCAATAGAACATGTACGCATGGCGCTGAGAGACTATATGGCCCGAAGGACCAAGGAACCCGCTAATGCCAGAGATGTGCGCAACTTCTTAGAAGACGCCATCATGCGCCAGGCGGAACGGCTTGTGGAGATGGATGGAACTGACAGGCAGGCGCTGATGACCCTTGTGGCGGCAGACTTTATGGGATAAAAAATAAAAAAAAGGAAAATTGTTGTTGACAGAGCGGTTTTCATTTGGTAGAATATCACTTGCGCTACCGGTGAGAACCGCTCTGTTTTATGCTTTTCGCGGTACTTTGACGGTGTACGGAGAGGTATCGAAGTGGTCATAACGAGGCGGTCTTGAAAACCGTTTGTCCGCAAGGGCGCGTGGGTTCGAATCCCACCCTCTCCGCTGTTTCATCGGATGAGATTGGAACGAACATTCAACTGAACAGAATGCATCGGATATGATGTGATTCAGGTTTTTGGAGAAGTACCCAAGAGGCTGAAGGGGCTCCCCTGGAAAGGGAGTAGGTCGTTAATAGCGGTGCGAGGGTTCAAATCCCTCCTTCTCCGTTTCGTACTTACCGAATAATAGGAAAGTACATAGAACCTTGACAAATGAACAGCAAATAGGCCCTGAAGATTCTAAAGAATTTCAGAGAACTAAACCTTAAAAATTTTAGCCAAGTTTATTTG
>JAEEKC010000085.1 GCA_016282215.1 Lachnospiraceae bacterium | reverse complement strand
GTCAAAAATGAAGCCCTGGGTTCTGTGCAGCATCAGCGCCTGGGATGACACTTCCATGACGACGCTCTCGCATCCTGCGTCCCGCATTTTTGCAAAGTATTCCTGCACCAGATAGGATTCCGGCGTGGTATGCTCCGCTGAAATATGCTCATCCCCGATGATGATCTCTATGGTGCCGATCAGGCCGGTCTTAATCCCGGATTCTTCGAGGATATTCCTGACCAGATAGGTGGTCGTTGTCTTCCCTTTTGTTCCCGTGATGCCGATAATTTTCATGGATGAGGCCGGATGATCGAACCATGCTGCCGAGAGAAAAGCAAGCGCATACCGGCTATCTGCAACTTTAATCACCGTCAGATCAGAAGGCAGATTGCCTGTTGCTTTCAGCTCCTGACGAATATCCCTGGTAACAACAAGGGCAGAGGCCCCCTGATTTATTGTCTGCGCCGCAAATTTGTGTCCGTCGGTTTTAGCCCCCGGAATACATACAAACAGAAAACCGTTTGTTACCTTTCTCGAATCATAAGCGATCCCTTCAATCTGCTTATCCATGCTGCCCTGCAAAAGCTCATACTCAAGTCCCTCAAATAAAGTCTGTAAAGTTTTCATACCGGCCCTCCTGAATTCATCTCAAACCACTTTATAGTCATTGATCACAATCTGCAGACGCGGCGTATCATAGTAATGATCCACTGTCGGCGTATACAAGATCTGCAGCTCGCCTCCGCCCCTGACATCTTCCGCAAATCTGTCAGCCTCGCCAAAGTATACGGCATCCATTTTATTACCATTTGTATCTTTTACAACACATTTTGCAACATTTCGGTTTTGTCCAAGCACCTTCGGTCTGCCGACAACACTGAGTCCCACCAGCCCAAATACCGGTTTCGGATTTCCCTGGCCAAAAGGCTCGAGACGCTCCATATCGGCAATCACCTGCTCCGAAATATAAGAAAGGCTCATATCCGCATCGATCACTGTGACATGATCAAACCCGATCCGGGAAAAATCCGCGTTCTCATTCAGCTTTTGACGAAGTTTCTCAAGGTTTTCCTTTTTCAGACCGAATCCCGCCGCCATGGCATGTCCGCCGAAGTTTGTGAGCAGATCCTTCACTTCATGCAGCGCATCGTACAACTGGTATCCTTCGACAGATCTTGCCGACCCTTTCAGCTTCCCTTCTTCTTCGCTGTTTGTTGCCACGAGCACCGGCCGGTTATAACGGTCTTTGAGCCTGCTGGCCACCAGACCTGCAAGGGATTCATGACACTCCGGCAGATAGATCACCAAAACGCTGTCTGCTTCAGTCTCATCGGATTCCATCATATCCACAGCCACCTCGATCTGCTGCTGCATCATGATCTTTCTTTGGTTGTTCAGTTCAAAAATCTTCTGCGCCATTGCCTGCGCTTTGCTATCATCGGTTTCCATTAAAAGCGCCAGTCCCTCGAGAGCACTTTCCAGTCTGCCCGAGGAATTCAGGCACGGTCCGATCCGGAATCCTAGATCATATCCGGTGATATGATCTCGTTTCAGATCGATCGCACTGATGAGATTTGCATAGCCCGGAATGGAGGAGGGTTCCATCAGTTTCAAACCGGTTTTCAGGATCGGTCTGTTTTCATCCATCAGCGGCATGACATCACAGTTTGTGCCGAGTGCACACATTTCCACACAGCCATGCAGAAGTCTTTTCAGCTCGCCGGCTGATATGTGTTTACCGAAAGATGATACTGCAGAAAGGTCAGGGGCCGTTTCTTCGCATACCAGCTGATACAGCGTCTCGTTACTGATCCCCATCAGCTGCTGGCAAACCTTAAAACCAACGACCGCACCGCAGATATCATAAAAAGGGTACGCCGACCCCGCCCGCTTCGGATCGACCACGGCATCCGCCGGCGGCAGGATCTCTTTGCCATCCTCATCATAGGGTACTTCATGATGATCGGTCACGATCACCGTCATACCCAGGCTTTTTGCAAGCTCGATGGGCCCCGATGCCGCAATCCCGTTATCCACCGTTACCACTGTATCGATCCCGTCAGCATCCGCCTGCCTGATCAGTCGTTCATTCAGACCGTATCCATCCTTGGTACGCTCCGGTATATCAACCGACACGCCATCTTTTCCTTTCGGATGTAAAAATGACAGCACACTGTACAGGATATAACTCCCGGTGATCCCGTCTACATCATAATCACCCATCACCCGGATTGGCCTTTCTTCCTGCAGTTTTTGCCGAAGGATCGTTACTGCTTCTGTCACATCCGGCAAAAGTGCGCCGTCGCGCATATCTTTCAGTGTCATATATAAAAAGTCACGCATTTTTTCTTCTGTATCGATCCCGCGATTGATCATCACACGGACCGCCACCTGGTCGATATTCAGTCTTTGTGACAGGCCGGCATAATCCGCACTCCTGCGTCTTAACACCCAGCGGTCCTTAATATTCCATTTTGCGCCGATCTCAGGCAGTTTTCCATCCATAATCGTTTTCCTTAATCAATGAGTTATTTAACGCTTCGAATTCCATATTTGATCTTATTCGTGCGCAAATAACAAGGAAAGCCATCCGTGCCGCTCCGCCCGGATGGCTTATCAACTTCAGTTGCATGTGTCAGCCATATTACCTGCCATGTTCTCAAGCCTTGTTTTTCTTACTATCCTCATTATCGTTCTTTTGACTTAAGTAATCCTTTACTTCTTTGACTACCTGCTCGTAGGTCTTCATGAGTTTTTCGTGATTCTTCTTGATGTAATCGATATTACCCTCTTTGCCGGCCTTTTCGAGTTTCTTAGCCTGTTCTGAAAGATTATTGGCTCCGATCATCTTCGAAGTGCTCTTGAGTGCATGAACAAATACCGTATAATTCGGATAATCCTCCTGTTCATAGGCTCCTACGATCTCTTTCCGGTTCTTCTCCTCGTTATCACGGAAAGATGAAAACAGGAACTGAACGGTCTCTTTATCTCCTTCGGCAGCCTCAACAGCCGTGGGAACATCGATATTCTTAAACTTATACTCACTCTCGATCTCGTCCGCTACTGCCTTCCAGAGGTTCGCATAGAGTTTCTTCTCCATGTCTTCGTACTCGATCATAACGTACTTATCCTTCGGCAGATACTGTACGATCTTCTCCTCAAGACGCTTGCCCTGGATCGGTTTGGACATATAATCGATAAAGCCTTCTTCCAAGTACATTTCCTTCGCACCGGAAACGGCATTGGCCGTCAGTACGATCACCGGCGTATCCACATTCGGTGATTTCTCCATTTGACGCAGATGCTTGAGGGTTTCGATACCATCCATGTACGGCATCATATGATCCATGAAGATCATATCATACTTCAGATCCTTTGCCATCTCAAGAGCTGCCTCGCCGCTGCTTGCGCAATCGATCTGGAGCTTCGTATTCTTCAAAAGTCCTTCCACAACGGAAAGGTTCATGGCATTATCATCCACAACCAGGATCTTGGCATCCGGTGCCACGAAGGTGGTACGATACTTCTTCACCTTTTCATTGCTGTAAGCATATTTCTCACGGAAACGTCCGACCGGCTTGCGGTCACGGATTCCCTGCTTCAGGGTGAAGGAGAAGGTGGAACCTACACCATACTCACTTCTGACATTGAGCTCTGAATTCATCAACTCAAGAAGCTGCCTTGTAATGGAAAGACCAAGGCCTGTACCTTCGATATTGCGGTTCCTGCGCTCCTCGATACGCTCGAAGGAAACGAACAGTTTTTCGATATCCTCTTCCTTGATGCCGATACCCGTATCTGTAACGGATACGATCAGGAAGATGGAGGAATCCCCTGCTTCTTTCCAATCTACTTTCAGGATCACGCTGCCGTCTTCGGTATATTTTACGGCATTGGTCAGCAGGTTGATGATGATCTGTTTCAGACGTACATCATCACCAAAGAGCAGATAAGGAATATCCTCAGCAATGATGGTCTTAAACTCAAGCTTTTTATTGACTGCCTTGATCTCGATCATGTTAATGACTTCGTTCATGGCATTTGCTATTTCATATTCGACCGGCAGAATCTCCATCTTGCCGCTTTCGATCTTGGAAAAGTCAAGCAGGTCGTTCACGATGGAAAGAAGGGTTGTTGCCGCCTCACGGATGTTTTCCGCATATCCCTTGATGGGAACCTCAGTTGCCTCACGGAGAATGATCTCATCCATACCGAGAACGGTATTGATAGGGGTACGGATCTCATGGGACATGTTGGCAAGGAAATTACTCTTCGCCTTATTTGCCGCATCCGCCATTTCCTTCAGCTCTCTGAGGCGCTTGTTGGTCTTATAATGCTCCGTGATATCTACAAGCCATACGAACTTACCGGAGACATTCACGTCCTCAATGCTCTCCTGGCGGATCTCATAGATCTTGGACAATGTCTCGGAAACATACTCTTCATCTTTGAAAAGACGTTCCATTTCCGGATAAGAACTGATATTCTTAGCATTCACCACATCCGGAAAGATCTCAACAAAGTCCCTGTTAAAAAACAGGACACTCATGTCACTGGCTACGGCAAGCACGGGACCGACACCGCTTCGGTCAAGCACACCCTTCGTCGTGGATTTAACCCGGTCTTCTGCCTCCCTGGCCTTCTTGTCCGCAGCATCGTCAGCTTTCTCTTTGTACCACAAAAAACCGAACACACCGGCAACCACTGCGAAAATGACAGCTAAAGCCCAACTCATTTTAAACTCCTCCCCTGATTCATTATTAGTTTATTGGCTTCGATTTCTCATATCGGTCCTTACACTAACAACACATACTTTTGCTTCAAAACCTCACAATCGAATGAACCCCATAAGTCCCCAAACTTATGTAAAATTATAGCACTTTGCACACCAAATTTCAATATTATACCTCTACGATCTGCTCATGCCACTCCTGCAGAGAATGCAGTTCGCCAAGATGACGTTTTCTCATATGATCGATCCC
>JAEEKC010000084.1 GCA_016282215.1 Lachnospiraceae bacterium | reverse complement strand
TGGGATGTGCTCTCTCCTTTCAGACAGCGCATCACCTCTTCCGAGATCATGGTTTTCCCCTCACTGATCCCATAGGTATCCCGGATGATGCGGCAGCTCTGGTCAATAATGATCACGCGCCCGTCATACAGGTCGGAAAGCATCGCCAGCTCTGCAGCAATAACCTCAGAACTGGAATCCGTCAGATAGTTGTAATTGATCAGATGGTTTGCAAGAATCTTGCACTGATTTTGAATGTCCGTAGTCCGAACCTCCACGGCACGCTTAGTATAACTGGTCAGGATCGTGCGACGCAAAACTGCGGTCGGCAAAATCCCCACCAGCAATATGATGATAAAGATACGCATCTTTAAAGACCGCAGGATATGCAGCCTGGAAAGATACGCCAGCAATTTCGTTTTCAACAGATACTATCCTTTATGCCAAGAAAAATACACTTCCGAAGATTTCTCCCCGGAAACAGTATTTTGAAAACAAGTCTGAAACTATTCTTTGAAATAATAACCCATGCCCCACTTTGTATGAACATATCTGGGTTCACCGGAGTTCTGCTCAACCTTTTCACGCAGTCTCCTGATATGGACGTCAACGGTTCTCTCATCTCCGGGATAATCAGCGCCCCAGACCATGGCAAGCAGTTTTTCACGGCTGTATACCTGACCGGGATGTGTCGCCAAAAGCTCGAGTACATCGAACTCTTTTGCCGTCAGCCGGATCTCTTTGCCGGCGATCGTCACCCTTCTGTTGTCCTGCTCAATGACCATGTCTCCGGATATAATGGTATTTTCCCTGACCGGCTGCGGTTTTTCCTTTTGTCTTGTGCGGCGCACGATGGCTTTGATCCTGGCTTTTACTTCCAGAATGTTGAAAGGTTTGGTGATATAATCATCTGCACCGTATTCCAGGCCGAGGATCTTATCCATATCTTCGCCCTTTGCCGTCAGCATCATGACCGGAACAGTGGAAAACTCCCGGATCTGCTGCAACGCTTCGAATCCGGTCAGCACCGGCAGCATCACATCCAGCAGAATGATATCGAAATTCCCTTCTCTTGCCTTATCCACAGCTTCCTGCCCGTCATAGGCCGTATCCACTTCCATGCCATCCTGCTCAAGTGAAAAGCGGATCCCCTTTACGATCAGTTTTTCATCATCTACGATCAAAACTCTAATTGCCATAGCTTTTAACCCTTTATCTATCATGCCCCTTCGGTCCTGCGTTCCAAAGCGGACCGAAACCCTCTGTTCTTTCCCCTACACTTTGATCTTGTCCCTGATCTTCTGATAGAGTTTTTCCCCGATCCCCGATACATTGCGGATATCATCAACTGACGAAAAGCCGCCATGGGAATTCCGATACTCTATGATCGCGGCAGCCTTCGCCGCTCCGATTCCCGGCAGTGTGCAAAGCAACGCTTCGTCTGCCGTATTGATATTGATGAGGTCACCGGACTCATTACTGCCGGCATCGTTTCCCGTAATGCCATCCCTATGCGTTGCCACAGGGTTTCCGTTTCCTGCCTGCTGATCTGTGATCAGGCCAAAGCTGTCTTTCGCCTCTTCCCACTGTTCTACAGTCGGGATCCTGATCATATCTCCATCAGCTGCTTCCTGTGCCTGATTGACTGCATCTGGCGCTGCATCCTCTGTCAGGCCGCCTGCCATTTCTATGAATTCATAGATCCTCGTTCCGGTCGTTGCGGCATAAACACCCGGCTTTTCAACCGCGCCGCAGACCTGCACATAGATCATTTCTTCCGCGGCCGGATCTGTCGCATTGTCCGGATCATCTGCCTGGTTTTTTTCCCCCGTTCTTTCTTCGTCACGCAGATTGTCAGTATCGCCAAAGCTGTCAGTACTCTCCGCACCATCTGCTCCTTCTGCGCGAGGGGATCGATACTCGCCGTCTCCATCATCCGGATCAAATGGACTTCCCGGACTATCCGCAGCTTCCCCGCCTGCCGGTGACTCCCCGTACAGGATCACATCCTGACGGCCGCAGCCCGTGCAGATCAGACAAAGCAAAGCCACTCCGATCAGCATGGTACCTAAAAAACAAAATAAAAACAAAACCCTCCGGACTTCCGAAAGATCCTCTTCCCCTTCATAAAAACCTTTTGATCTCATAGCACATCCTCCTTTTATCAGCAGTTTTCGGTTTCGGTTTTTCATACCGATCTCACTGCCGAAAACCACCCGCGGAACGTGATTTCCGCGGACACAAAGGATCATGTGCCGGTCGCATATTTATTGTATGATAAAAAATACCTGTGTGCAAGAAAAAATGTAAAAAATCTATCGTACCTGAGAACGGATCTGCTCCTGCAGCGATTCCATGGAAGCCGTCGTATCCTCGCCCTCCCAGATACCGGTCATGGCGATCTCCAGCTGCATCCAAAAATTACTTGCCTCAATAATTTTCGGCAGGATCGCGGTTTTTTCATAAGCCGCCATGCAATAGCCGGGCCAGTCGCTCTCATACTCTGCCTGATAGCCCGCAGCCGGATGTCCGGTTTTTTCATAAATGGAAGCATCTGCTTCCAGCGAAAGGAACCGTGCTACATCTTCAGCAATGTCACGATGCGTTGCAAAACCGTTGACCGCGATCACATCCGTTACCGACAATCCCTTCGCATACAGATTTTCCTTCAGATCAGGAAGAAGGCTGATGCCATACTCCCAGGTAAAACTGCCTTCCTCTACTGCCTTTTGCAGCGTCGGAAGCGCATCCGTGGAAACGATGGTAAACAGCGTTTTTCCTTCCATGAATTCTTTCAGGATCGTATCATAATCCGATGTCGCCGCATCAATTGAAAAGAAAGGTTTGAGCGCCTGATAGACTTCCATGCAGGCCACCGACTCCGGATTGCTGATGTCGATCTGCGTCTTATCATCACCACACTCTCCGCCAACATTGATATAATTGCCTGCAAAAAAGTAATTATAAAAAACGTCGGTCACATCCCATTTCAGAATGGACTCCAGCCCTTCCGGCGCATCATAATTTTCCGCCAGGTCAAGGATCGCTTCAAAGTTTTTCGGGATCAGGTCATCTGCCGTCACATTACCCTGCTCCGTTTCCGATACGTCTGCCCCGTCTTCTGCGACCTCCGGCTCATCGCCATTTGCCAGCATCTCAGCAGGCTGTGCCTCGGCAGCCTGCGCCTGCG
>JAEEKC010000083.1 GCA_016282215.1 Lachnospiraceae bacterium | reverse complement strand
TTTGAATGGAGAATATGTCAGGACATAACGAACATATAGAAGCAAGTACAGAAAAAAGCCGGGGAGCGTTGCCTTCCTGGCTGATTTTTATGGCAATGGGAATACTATCTCTCTTTGGGATCGGGAAAAAGAGAAGACTGCTGCATCTTGCGCAGAATACGGAGTCGTGGGAGCGGCTGATCAGCAGCGCAAAGAAGGAAGGCCATGATGAAAAAAATCCATTAGCCGAGTATGGATCCGAAATCGTTGATCCCCAAAAAACGGATGATACTGTACAGGATCATATCAGCAGGAAATTCTGGATCGATGACCAGAATAAGATGTCAGATTTCATCTATGGGCGGGAAAACAGGTTTCTTACGAAGAAACTTTTAGGCGGCAGGAATCTCTGCGGGATCGAGAATACATGCGAGGTGATCGCAGTGTATAACGCATTATTGGCCCTTGGCAGAAAGGAAGCTGATTTCCCCAAACTTTTGGAACGGTTTGAGAGAAGAGGCATATCCCTTGGCGGATACTTCGGAACTTCCTTCGGAAGTCTGGTGCGGTTTTGCAAAGGCTTCGGTCTGGATATGACGGTATTAAAAGGGAGCCGCCTGACACGGGCATATCTTTCTAAGATCCCGGCTGAACCTGTCAGAGCCTGCATTATGATGACGGAAAATGTGGCAGGCGATATCAGGCAGATGGTCCATACAGTGTGTATTACAAGAGAACGGAAAAATGCCGATTACATTTATCGGACCCATAATGACTACGAAGGCTGCCGCAGTTATCCGACGCTGCAGGATGCCGTATTTGGCTATCATAAAGGAAAAGGAAGACCACTTGGCGTGATCCTCCTTCGTTAACATTCGTTCTATGTGATGCTTTTCTGCAAGCACATGCGGTTTTGCAGCTTTTTACCCTTCTGTATCAGATCTCAATATCCTTCCGCTCATTGTAGAGGGACAGGATCTTCTGAATCTTTTCTGTCGGCGTGTAAACATTGCTCATGGAAATGTCGTGGTTCATGAAATCCACGATGCTGGCAAGGAATTTGCTCATATCAGCCTCGATGAAATACGGCCGGTCGTGGATCTCGGGCGGAAGATACGTCAGGTTCGTGCAGATCACACGGTCGAAATAGCATTTCTCATAGGCTTCATCAAATTTTTTCAGTCCCTCTGTGAACAACCCGAAGGTTGCCAGGATAAAGACGCGGCCGCAGTTCATTTCCTTCAGCTGTCTTGCGGTATCGATCATGCTGCCGCCGGAAGCGATCATATCGTCGATGATGATAACGTCCTTGCCGTCGATGCTGTCGCCGAGGAATTCATGGGCAACGATGGGATTCTTCCCGTTGACGATCTTTGAATAATCACGCCTTTTATAGAACATACCGGTATCAACACCGAGAACCGATGAAAAGTAAACGGCGCGGTCCAAAGCGCCCTCATCGGGACTGATGACGATGGTGTGTTTTTTATCAATGATCAGATCTTTGTCATAATGTAAAAGAGAACGGATGAACTGATAGGGCGGTGTGAAATTATCAAAACCCTTCAGCGGTGTTGCGTTGGCCACCCGGGGATCATGGGCATCGAAGGTGATGAAATTGGAAACGCCCATGTTGGAAAGCTCTGTGAGAGCGTTTGCACAGTCTAATGATTCTCTGTTGGAACGTCTGTGCTGTCGGCCTTCATATAAAAACGGCATGATCACATTGACGCGGTGCGCTTTTCCTGCAATGGCAGCGATCATACGCTTTAAATCCTGAAAATTGTCATCGGGAGAATAGTGATTCTCATAACCATTCATACGGTATGTCAGGGAGTGGTTACAGACATCCACCATGACGAACACATCCTTGCCGCGAACTGATTCGGCGATCATTCCCTTGCCTTCGCCGGAACCGAATCTGGGACAGCAGGATTTAACGATATAGTTTTCTTCGGAATAGCCTTCGAAGGCCGGATCTTTTTTGACCTCGTTATTCAAATGCTTCCGAAAATCTACCAGATAACGGTTGACCCGGTCTCCGAGAGGCGCGATGGAATCGAGCACCAGGAGTTTGAGCGGGGCTACTGGGATGGCCGCTTCTAATTGTGATATATTCGGCATGGAACTCTCCTTTGATGAATGTGCTTTACAAGCCAAAATCTGTTGCTTTTACTGTATTTCTGAAGTGACGCAACTATAATAACATAAACGTACTTTTTTGAAAAGCACTTTGCAAAGTACATAGATTCCTGCATGAAATTCATACATTGGGATCCCATATTAAAATGCTGCATGAAAATCCGGTTGACAGATAGATGTTGTGGTGTTATCCTTTACGATAACAACATAAACGAAACCGAAGCCATGCCAAACAGGCTTCAAAAGGATAGAGGTCGCGGCTTTTATCAGTATGATGTGGGATGTCAGGGTACAGTGGAACATATCAGAAAGGAACAGCCGCCGAAAGAGCAGAGCTCGCCCGGGGCGCTTCTCTTGGGCATACGGTAAATAATCGTATGACTGTCATCCGCAGCGCGGATGGAGAGCTATCGTACATGGTTAGATTACTTGTACCGGCTCGCCATGGGTCGGTTTCATTATTTTGTAGGCGAAAAACTGCTGAATGATTAAGGAGGTAGCATTATGGCAATTTTCACAGGCGCAGGCGTAGCGATCACAACACCGTTCACACAGGACGGAAAAGTCGATTATCAGACTTTTGAAAAACAGATCAATCGCCAGATCGAGTGCGGCACAGACGCGATCATCGTGTGCGGCACCACAGGAGAGTCATCAACCCTGGATCATGAGGAACATATCGAAGTGATCCGTTTTTGTGCAGAAGTGGTGAATCACAGGATCCCTGTTGTGGCAGGTACCGGAAGCAACTGCACGGAAACCGCGATCTTTTTGTCACAGGAAGCAGAAAAATGCGGCGTTGACGGACTTTTGATCGTAACACCTTACTATAACAAATGTACGCAGAAAGGTCTGATCGAGCATTATACGATGATCGCTCAGTCCGTATCCCTGCCGATCATTATGTACAACATCCCCGGCAGGACCGGCGGTCTTCTGATCCAGCCTGAAACCGTTGTTCATCTGTGCAAAACAGTACCCAACATCGTTGGCGTGAAAGACGCAACCGGCAATATTTCGGAAGTGGCACAGCTTGCAGCCCTTGCAAAAGGAACCGTGGATATCTACAGCGGTAATGACGATCAGGTCGTTCCCATCATGTCCCTCGGCGGCAAAGGCGTGATCAGCGTTCTGTCCAACGTGGCACCGAAAGAGACACATGAAATGTGCGCAGCCTTCCTGTCAGGCGATATCGAAAAGAGCCGTCAGATCCAGCTTGATGCCATCCCGCTGATCAATGCATTGTTCTGCGAAGTAAACCCGATCCCCGTGAAAAAGGGCATGCAGCTTCTCGGCATCGATACCGGCGTTCTCCGCCGTCCGCTTACCGAGATGGAACCGGAACACGCAGCACGGCTGAAAGCAGAGATGGAAGCCTTCGGGATCCTGTAGTAATAAATTCTATAAAGGCTTCCCCCTGGGGCGTACAACAATCGAAATGTAAATAAGAAACGAGGTTCACATGACAAAAATAATCATGCACGGATGCAACGGAAAAATGGGACAGACCATCAGCCGCATCGTTGCTGTCGATGAAACGGCCGAGATCGTGGCAGGTGTCGATCCCTTTGACGGCATCCAAAACAAATATCCGGTATTTTCCAATATCAAAGACTGTGACGTGGAAGCTGATGTGGTCATTGACTTTTCTTCCGCGGCAGCGCTTGATGACCTGATGGCATACTGCAGGGAGAAAAAGATGGGACTTGTGCTTTGCACGACAGGCCTTTCCGAGCAGCAGATCGCAGCAGCGCAGGAGCTTTCCGAAGAAGTTCCGGTACTTCGCAGCGCCAATATGTCGCTTGGCATCAATCTTTTGGAGAAGTTACTCGTTGAGGCAACGAAGACACTTTCCCAGGCAGGATTTGACATCGAGATCGTGGAAAAACATCATAACCTGAAAAAAGACGCACCCAGCGGAACAGCTCTTGCACTTGCAGACGCGGTATCCGAAGGTCTTTCCGAGGAATACGAATATGTCTATGACAGAAGCAAGCGCTTAGAACAGCGTCCGAAGAAAGAGATCGGGATCTCAGCAGTTCGCGGCGGCACCATTGTCGGCGACCATGACGTGATTTTTGCCGGAGAGGACGAAGTGATCACATTCTCCCACAGAGCATATTCCAAGGCCGTTTTCGGTAAGGGGGCAGTACAGGCAGCCAAATTCATTGCCGATAAAGCAAACGGTATGTACACCATGTCGGATGTTATCGGTTGATAAGTCAGGTAATCAGATACCAGACTGGGGTTTGTGATTGAAAGAAACTGAGCACATGGCTTCCCACTGGGGGGAAGCTGTCACCGAAGGTGACTGATGAGGGGTTAATAATCCGTCAGTGCCTGATTTCAAGGGAAAAAGCATGAAATTTCGCCCATGTATCGATATTCATAACGGCGCGGTCAAGCAGATCGTCGGCAGCACCCTTCGGGATGCCGGGGATCAGGCGCAGGAAAACTTCGTTTCCGAAGTGGATGCCCCTTATTATGCAAAGCTCTATCAGGAAAAAGGCATCCGCGGCGGACATGTGATCATGCTCAATAAAGCTGACAGCCCATATTATGCACAGACGAAGGAACAGGCGATCGCGGCTTTGAAGGCCTATCCGAAGGGACTGCAGGCCGGCGGCGGCATCACACCGGAAAACGCAAAAGAATTTTTAGATGCCGGAGCGTCCCATGTGATCGTCACTTCCTATGTATTTGCAGGTGGGATGATCCGTTTTCCAAATCTGGAAAAGCTGGTTGCAACTGTCGGAAAAAGAAGGCTGGTCCTGGATGTCAGCTGCCGCTTTTTCGGTGACGGCTATTATGTATGCACTGACCGGTGGCAGAAGAGAACGGACTTTATGCTGACGCCGGAAAACCTTGACACGTTGTCTGTGTACTGTGATGAATTTCTGATCCATGCAGTGGATGTGGAAGGAAAGAACAGCGGGATCGAAAAGGATCTGGTCGCGCTTTTATCAGAATGGATCGACAGACACGAAGAGTTTCATGAAAAATTTACTTACGCCGGAGGCGTGCGCAGCATTTCCGATATCAAAACCATCAGCGAGCTTGGCGACGGACATATCAATGTGACGGTGGGAAGTGCCCTGGATCTTTTCGGCGGCAATCTGAAGATGGAAGAAGTGCTGGCCTTTACGCAAAAGTAGATCGTACTAAAATAAAATTTGCGCAAAGACAGAATAAAAGTAATCGATAAAAAGCAAAAAAGAACCGCTGACCGAAAAGATCAGCGGTTCTTGT
>JAEEKC010000082.1 GCA_016282215.1 Lachnospiraceae bacterium | reverse complement strand
GGGATATCCCGTTCCTGCGCTCTTCTGATCTCTGTCATATTTTCTTCTCTTGATTTCTCAGTAGTTAACTCCACACTATCTGATCAGTCATTTTCCGGCCGACGTATTTTCCTGCCGGATTTACACTGCCATGATAATATATTCGTTACTGCCGATATGTCTGTCTTACTCCCGGTTGCAGCGATACAGCAGATCCTCCCAGCGTTTGTCCACTTCCTCCTGGAACAGCGCGATGAGGTGCTCATTTCCCGGTTTGAACAGATGTGCAAACCGTCCCTGGGGACGCAGGAAGTCTTCGATAGGCAGTTTCTTTGCCGGTTCATAGTTCAGGATCCACTTGCCGTGATCCACCTCAAACAGCGGCCAGTAGCAAGTCTCCACTGCAAGGCGACAGATCTCCATCACGTCCGATACTTCATAACGCCAGCCTCTCGGGCAGGGCGTACACAGATTCAGGAAAGCAGCGCCCTCCGTATAGATCGCTTTTTCCGATTTTCTGTGCAGATCGGAAAAATCCCTGGTCAGTGTGGACTGCGCCACATAAGGCACATAATGTTCTGCGATAATGGCTGCCAGGTCTTTTCTGTACTGAATCTTTCCGTCCGACTCCGTACCCACGGGCGTTGTGGTGGTATCTGCAAACATGGGCGTTGCGGAAGAACGCTGAATACCCGTGTTCATATAGGCGCCGTTATCATAGCAGACATAGACCATGTCATGGCCTCTCTCCATCGCGCCGGACAGAGACTGCAGGCCGATGTCATAGGTTCCGCCGTCACCGCCGAAGGTGATGAATTTATAATTCTCATCGGGGGCCAGCTTGCCTTTTTTCTTCAGGGCTTTGTAAGCTGTCTCCACGCCGCCTAAGGTCGCGCCTGCGTTTTCAAATGCATTGTGGATGTAGCTGTCTTCCCAGGATGTATAAGGATACATATAGGAAGATACCTCCAGACATCCCGTAGCATTTCCGATCACCGCATGATCCGTCGGCTGCAATCCTCGCAGCACCGCACGGATGGCAATGGTCGCGCCGCATCCTGCGCACATTCTGTGTCCGGGCGTTAAACGCTCCGGCTGCTTTAACATATTTTTTAATCTGTAATTTCCTGATGTACTCATGATCTTCTCTTTCTTATACCGGTTTATGCCTCGTATCCGGCATAACAAACCAGCTCTTTTTATCTGTTTACAGCTCGTGCAGCTGCATGGTTTCGTAACTGTCTATCCGAACTTCCCGATCAGCTTCTCGTCCGAAGTCCGATATACTGATTGTGGGGGATCGGTTTGCCTTCTTCTACCAGCGCCTTTAAGTCACCGAAAATCTCCTTAACATGCGTCGTGGTAAAGTCCCTGCCTGCCAGTCCGTAGGTATAGCAGACTGCCTCGAGCATTACCTTGTTGCGGTACAGCCCCGCAGTCACTTCACTGCCCAGCGGTCCGCAGCAGCCGTTGTAACTCTCCACCCTGTCCATGATGGCAACTGCCTTGCAACCGGAAAGTGCCTCGGCGATCTCTTTTTCCGGAAAAGGCCTGAAAACGCGGATCTTCAGCACACCGGCCTTAATCCCCTGCTCACGCAGCTCGTCCACCGCCTCTTTTGCGGTACCTGCCGCAGAACCGATCAGCAGCATGCAATATTCTGCGTCTTCCATCCGGTAACTTTCAAAGAAACCGTATCTTCTGCCGCTCATCTGATAAAAACGCTCAGCCACTTCCAAAATGACCTCTCTTGCATTTTCCATGGCAACAGCCTGTGCCTTCTTGGCTTCCATGGCATAAGCGGAAATACTGTAAGGTCCGATGGCGATGGGCTTGCCGGGATTGAGCAGATACTCTTCCGGTTCATAATCACCCACAAAAGCCTTCACCGGTGCGTCCGGCAGCAGTTCGATGTTCTCGACTGCATGGGACGTGATGAAACCGTCCTGGCAGATCATGATGGGAAGATGTACTCTTTTATCCTCCGCAATGGGAAATGCCTGAATGTAGTTATCATACACTTCCTGATTATTCTCAGCATAGATCTGGATCCATCCCGTATCCCTTGCGCCCATGCCGTCAGAGTGGTCGCAGTTGATATTGATGGGACCGGAAAGCGTACGGTTTACCAGCGTCAATGTGATGGGCAGTCTGTTGGATGCTGCCAGAAGCAGTTCCTCCCACATCAGCGCAAGACCGGCCGATGAGGTAGCTGTCATGGTTCTTGCACCTGCTGCCTCGGAGCCGATGGCTGCCGACATGGCTGAGTGTTCACTTTCTACGGGAATAAATTCCGTATCCACCTGTCCGTTTGCGATAAAAGTGGATACCATCTGCGGGATCTCCGTAGACGGTGTGATCGGGAATGCCGGCATCACGTCGGGATTGACCTGACGGATGGCTTCCGATACCGCCTCGTTTCCGCTCATTCGTTGTCTGATGGGTGTTTCCATGTTTCCTCCTGTATTTCACTTTGCGCCCCTTCGGGACGGCTATGAAACTTTTCTATTTCCTGCGATTCTTTTGCGAAGGATATTCCATCCTCACTCCTTCGGAGCCTCGGCACCTTCACGCATCTCGATCGCGCCGAAGGGACAGTTCTTGAAGCAGATCCCGCAGCCCTTGCAGTGATCGTAATCGAATGCCAGGCGCTTGCCGTCCATCACGGGAATGCAGCCGTCAGGACAGGTGGGCACGCAAAGCAGACAATGCCTGCATTTTTCCTTCAAAAAGATGGGCGTATCCGTACGCCACTCCCCGGTCATAAACTCCTTTGCGGTTCCGCCCGCGAACATCATAAGACCTTCGGTCAGATCCTCATAAGGGGTTTTTTCATTGATCTTTGTTACATCTGTTCTCATAATTCTTCTCTCTTAATCAATCAGTCGTTTATCGGTTTCGCATTTCATATCGGACTTTACAATATCTTTATCAAAAGTTTTTCGGCTCCGGTTTTTCATATCGGACTATATACTACAAAAATATAATATTCTTTATGCGTTCTCTGCCACTTCATATGCCATCTGCAGTGCCTTCATATTGCCTTCGATCACCTGCGGTTTTTTTGCGAACTTATGTGCAAAAGATGCCTGCATCTCACGGAAAAAGTCATCCTTTTCCATCACGCCGGTCACCGCTGCCATGGCTGCCAGCATGGGAGTATTCGGAAAATTCTTACCCAGTGTCTGCTCAGAAATTCCCCTGGCATCGATGGTGATCACCCTGCCTTCATAGCCGCGAAGCAAAGGTTTGATCTCTTCAGCGCTCTTGGGAGTATTGATGATGATGGCGCCGTCTTTGGAAAGTCCGTCGGTGACATTAACGCTTGCCAGCAATGTCTCGTCAACGACAGCAACAAAATCCGGCTCATAGATATTGGAATGAACTCTGATAGGATCCGGGCTGATCCTGTTAAATGCCGTAATGGGTGCGCCCATTCGCTCCGGACCGTACTCCGGAAAACCCTGTACATTTTTTCCTGCCGTAAAAGCCACATCCGCAAGCAAAAGTGCAGCGGTTTTTGCGCCCTGTCCGCCTCTTCCGTGCCAGCGGATCTCAAGTGTGTTTTTCATTTTTCTCCTCTTTAACTCGTGATATAAAAATATATTTTTACCGGCTGTTTTATACCGGTTTATTATCAAATTGATTAGCGCTCTTTCTTCTCTCAGCAGTCTCCTGCCAGCGAGAACATTCTCTCATAGAGCACGATCTCCTGCTCCGTTTTGATGGAGGAATCAAAGATCACCCAGCCCGGCGTTGTCCGGTCCGTCAAAAATCCTTCCTCTGTCAGCCTGCGCCGAAGCTGTCTTGCCGTGCCCTCACCGCCATCAAAGAACGGAATGTCACCGAGCACCTTGCGGATCTGCGGTTTTACAAAAGGATAATGGGTACAGCCGAGCACCACGCCGTCCACCTGTCCGACATAAGGCGAAAGCAGGTCATACAGCATCTGATGCAGATCCTCTCCTCCTAAATCTCCCCGCTCGATTCTGGATGCAAGTCCGGGACAGGCCAGCGGGATCAGGGATGCCTGTTCTTCAAAACGGCTTGCAAGATTTTTATACTTCTCCCTTGCAAGGGTCTGGGGCGTTGCCATGACAAGGACTTTTTTATGCGTCAGTTTCATGGCTGCCGGTTTTACCGCAGGTTCCACACCTACGATAGGAACATAAGGGTATTTTTCCCTTGCCTGCTGCGCTACCGCGCTGGTGGCTGTATTGCAGGCGATCACGACAGCCTTGGCGCCTCTGCTCACAAGCCTGTCGATGATATCCATGGAAAGCGCGCGGACCTCTTCTTCGCTCTTTTCCCCATAAGGGGCATTGGCAGAATCCCCATAAAAAAGGAAATCCTCCCTGGGCAGAAGATCCGTGAGTTTCTTCAATATGCTGATCCCGCCTACGCCGGAATCAAATACGCCTACGAAATCCTCATCCATCCGTGCCACTCCTCAGCATTCGCTCAAGTGCCTCTCCCACGCTGTAGATCTGATAGCAAAGCGCCTGGATCTGCAGCCGGTATTGCGGAAAATCTTCCAGCATTCCCGAGATCAGCGGCTGATAAAACGTTTCCGTTTCCTTCAGATACCGCTCAATCCTTCTGCCGGAAAAACCTGCCGCCATGCTCGATACATTATTGCACCGGTCCAGCAATTTCACCATGGCCGCGATCGGATCTGTTGCGATCGCCTCATAGTACTGCTGTTCCTTGACTTCCTCGGACACTTCCTCATCAATGATCAGATTCGGGCCTCTTTCCTCATCTTCCCGCCCCGGAATCTGCCAGTCCTTGGTCAACAGTCCGACCGCCTTCTGGATCCTGCGTGAAACAGGCAGTGCCGTCACATCAACGCCGCAATCCTCACAAACATCGTGCAACAGCGCCGTGGCCAGAAGTTCATCTTCGTGCAGTCCTAAAGCGATGGCGTGAAAAGCCATCTGCATCGGATGAATGATATACGGGATATTCACCTTATTATCCCTGTATTGTCCCTTGTGCCTTGCAGCGGCAAAGGGCAGGGAAACCAGAGTCTGCGTAAAACTCTTTTTTTCGGCGAAATCCCGTATAAAGTCATATAAATATTCTTCATCAAACAGAATGCCCGAAAAATCTACCATCAAAGCCTCGTATCATTTCAAATGCGACACCGAAAGTCACTCATCCGTATAGTATATCGGTTTCTGTTTATGATTGTCAACAGATTTCTTATAAACCTCAGCCCTTCTCTGCTGCCCGGGCCGCAGCCATCTTGCGTTCTTCGCGGTCAACCTTATCGTTTGTACCCTTGATGATCGGGGAAAGCCGCTTATAAACAAGGAATGTAATGATCACGTCAATGATGCCCTTGCAGAAGGTAAATGGCATGTTGAAGACGAGCAGACATTCAAGCAGACTGTTGACTCCTGAATAAATTGCCTGATAGGCCCCGATGATGGCTTCCATCGGCATAAAGTTCGTATAGAACGGATAGGTCAGGAAATAATTGATCGGCACGGAAAAAATGCCCATTGCCAGTGCGCCCGCAAATGACGCGATGATGGCGCCCTTTCTGTTTTTCATCTTCTTGTAGATCAGACCTGCAGTAAATACGAAAACCGCGCCGAGAAGAAAGTTTGCAAGTTCTCCGACACCGCCGGTGCTGGTCTTCAGCAGATGGATCAGATTTTTGATCAGGCAGATCGCAACACCCTCGATCGGTCCCATGGCAAAGGCACCGATCAATGCCGGAAGCTCCGATACATCCAGTTTGATAAAGGACGGCATCAGCGGGATCGGCGTCTCCAAAAACATCAGGATGAATGATACGGCGGACAGCATGCCCACCATGGCCAGGTTTCTTGTTTTGCTCATAAAAGCGCTCCTTTCCGGTATCCTTCTTCAAATATAAAACTAAAAAAACTCCGAAAATGATCTCTTCGGAGTTTACTCACATACTAAGAAAGACCGCATAAAGCGCTCATCCTCTTCTCCCATCCAGACTGTAACTGTCGGTT
>JAEEKC010000081.1 GCA_016282215.1 Lachnospiraceae bacterium | reverse complement strand
GATGCCGACTACATTGCTTCTGCCCTCTGACCTGACCTGGATCTTGCTGTATTCGATATTGATCTCTGTATTTTTCTTAAGAGATCCGATACATACGCTATTGGAACCGTTGACAGCAGCCTTCAGATCACAGGTATGAATAAACAGGTTCGTATCTGCTTCAATAGCACCGATGCCCACCACGTTTTCACCGCTTACGAGAACGTCATATTTTCCGCGGTTGATATAGATCTTTCCGCCGAGGCCGGAGCCGATGCCCACCATGTTTCTGCCGCCGACTTCCATCCGGATCTCGCCATCCTGATAAAATGAAAGTTCTCCATGCCGTTTATCTGCTTCTGCGCCAATGCCGTAGCCGCCGTTTCCGTCTACCTTCATGGACAGGCTTCCTTCGCCCTCCACATTCAGTCTGGAAGATTCCGGTACCAAAATACCGCCCTCATGCAGTTTGTTGGAACCGACAAGACGCAGTGTTAAGTTGCAGTTTTCACCAAGACGGATGCAGGGATGCATGCGTGAATTGGAAAGGGTGACATTTTCCAGCGTAACCCTTCCTTCGTATTCATCCAGGATCTCAATATTGATCATCTGCTCAAGCCCCGGCGTTCCCACGATGGTCACATCACGGAAGGTAGCGTCTTTTGCGCCGATCACGATACGGCTGCGGTGCTTTCGGATCAGTTGGTTGACCGAGATCCTGCTCACGCTGCCGGCCAGGTATTCCTGTTCATTGGTGCCGTCTTCATACTCCCGGCGGAACCGTACGATCTCCTGGCGAATCGACTCATCGATCCCGTCGAGGATCTGCGCGGACGGCCTGGCCGTATAATAACCCTGGATCAGATCTGCGCCCAGCAGGATCACGGCACGAAGCTCTTCCGCCGTTTCCACGCCCTCGGCCAGCGCCAGGATGTCATTCGCATGGCAAAACTCAATAATATCCCGAACAAAATGCTCTTTCGAAGAAGAATTCTGGATCTCCGACAACAGGGACCGGTCAATCTTGACCACATCCGGCATGTAACGCAGCAGATTCGATACATTGGAATATCCTGTTCCGTAATCATCGACAGCCATACCAACGCCCAGCTGGCGGAACGCTGCCTTCACGGAATCCAGTCTTTCGTCCGACAGCTCCGTCTGTTCCGTCATCTCGACAACAACCTTGCCGGGATGCGCCAGAACGGCATCCTTCAGTTTATCGGTGTCTTCTGCTGACAACCTGCAGCCTGCAATACTGTTGATGAACACCCGCTTTTGTTCAAAGGAGCCGCTTTGCTCTTCTATGATGGCAAGGACATTAAAGAATGTTGCCCGTTCCACATCCTCAAGCCTGTCCATCATCCCCGCATAATGCAGGATATCAAGGGGACCGACTTTTTTCGGTGTATCGGAGCGCATCAGCGCTTCGTAGGAAACGATCCGGCCGTCCTTAGTGCTGACGATAGGCTGGAAATGATAAATAAATTTGTTGTGATCCAGAATATCCTGCACCGTCTCAGCCGTTTCGATCTCGTTTTTACTCAGCTGTCCGGACAGGCGGCTGAAATCCGCAAGCAGTTTTTCGGCTGCCTTTCTGCCATCCTCTAAGATGTTGCCGGTCTGCTTCTTTCCGCTTTCGATCAGTTCCATCCGCCGCTCCAGTTCCCGGCAGCGAAGAAGCCGTCGCATGGTCTCAAGACCTCTTACCAGTGTGGATATCCAGAGCCTGTAAACTTCCTGATAACTCTCCGGTTTGTCACCGAAGCTGACACAGGTGTACCCGAAGGAAAAATCTTCCACATAGAGTGGGCTGAAAATATAGCCGCAGGGTTTTTCCGTATTCATCCCAGGCAAAAGCTCTGTCCTTGCAAACGTCTTATCCAGACCGATCTGTCCGTCATTCGGACGGTCTGCATCATAACCGATGGCCCAGAGGATCTGGTCGGAATATCCGTCTTTGGGGAACTTACCGAGTTTTGGTCCCCTGTCTTTTATCCAAAGATCATTCAGACAGATATCAAAGCGCTTTATATCCGGCAGATAGTAGATATTTTCATAGACCTCTGTCAGGAATTCATCCATATTCTCCTGATGGATCAGGTCCTCACCCATGGTATTGTGAATGGAATAAAAACCTTCATCGGATTCATTGGTGGTCCAGACCTGCCGGCTGGCGGTGTTTTTCGCTTCCCTGTTGCAGCCGCAGCTTTCACCGAGATATAGCTTGGATTCAAAATCACAGATACCGATGTACTCTCCTGCAATCTCATTCAAAATACACTGTACGGAAAACTCACCATACTCTTTTGCGGGAATATACACACTCGTCAGGGATTTCGGGGAATTCTGCCCCTCAGCGCTGGTGCCATAGCCCACAACTGCGATATCCTCCGGAATCCGGATCCCGTTTTTTGTCAGTTCATCCGCCAGCCCGATGGCCATGCAGTCATTGGCACACATCACGGCCTTCGGCAGGCCCTCTTTATCACGGAGGAGTTTTTCCGCGCAGATCGCACCGGAAGTGTACCAGAAGTCACCGTAGAAGATCCGGTTATCCCCGATGGCAAGGTAATGGTCTTCCATGCATTTTTGGAAAGCCGCCAGACGCCTCTGGGAATGCCTGTGATTGGCCCGCCCCGTCAGATAGGCGATATCCGTGATCCCATGATGCTCGATGATATGGGTTGTCATATCATAGACCGCTTTGTAGCCGTCCGTCCAAAAGGAAGGAAAATACTCACTCTCACGGTCCACGCAGATCACGGGACCCTTATACTGGTCGTGGATGCGGCGCTCGACTTTTTCGATCAGTCCCGTCGTCTGCAGGGTATCTGCAAGAAGCACCACGCCGTCAAACATATCATAATTGATCAGGGAAAAGATGTTGGAATCTCCCTTTTCCCTGGTCTTGCTGTTCTGGTATTTGATGAACATGGAAAAAACGCAGACATCCATATCCTCTGCAAATGCCTTCTCCATCACCCCGGAAATAAACTCTCTCTGATAGGCCTCATCTGCCTGTCCGCATAATAGTGCGATCCGTTTTCTTCCCATAATACATTTCCCTTTTTTGCCCGGTTTCTGTATCCCGTCCCGTATCTTATCCTCAAATCTACCGTATAGTGCCAACTAGCCGCCCCAACGGTTTTTCAGCTGATTCTGTATCCTGTAAAGCGTGTTCATGGCATCGAAGGGTGTCATGGTATCAAGAGACAGTTCCTTGATCTCTTCAATGACGTCCTCGTCTGTTTTTGTATCAAAGAGTGAAAACTGCCCGAGATCCACTTCATCGTATTTCGGGTGTTTCACCGGTTTTGCTTTTTTCCCGTCCCCGCCGGAAACGCTGACTTCGATCTGACGTATATTCTGCGTGATATCGCTCTGCGTCAGTTCCGAAACGATCTCTTTTGCCCGGTCAATGACCATATCCGGCACACCCGCCAGCCTGGCCACCTGGATACCGTAACTCTTATCCGCGCCGCCTTTGATGATCTTGCGCAAAAAGACGATGTCATCCCCTTTTTCCTTGACCGCAATGCAGTAATTGTTCACATTGTCGATCTTGCCTTCAAGCTCCGTCAGTTCATGGTAGTGTGTGGCAAATAAAGTCTTCGCCCCCAGCAGCCGCTTGTTGGAAATGTGCTCCACCACCGCCCAGGCAATGGAAAGACCGTCATAGGTCGAAGTGCCGCGGCCGATCTCATCTAAGATCAGAAGGCTCTTGGAAGTGGCATTGCGAAGGATATTGGCCACCTCGTTCATCTCCACCATAAAGGTGGACTGTCCGCTGGCCAGATCATCCGAAGCACCTACCCTGGTAAAGATCCGGTCCACAATGCCGATCTTGGCCTTTTTCGCCGGTACAAAGCAGCCGATCTGGGCCATCAGCACAATGAGGGCTGTCTGGCGCATATAAGTGGATTTTCCTGCCATATTCGGGCCCGTGATAATGGAGATCAGATGCTTTCCGCTGTCGAGGAAGGTATCATTCGAAACGAACAAGCCGTCATCCATCATCCGCTCCACCACAGGATGCCTGCCGTCCTTGATATCGATCACACCTCTGGTATTGATATCCGGCCGTACATAGTGGTTGCGTTCCGACACATAGGCCAGGGAAGCAAAAACATCCAGCGCCGCCACGGCTCTTGCCGTTTTCTGAATGCGTTCAATATTCTCTGCGATGGTATCCCGCACCGATACGAACAGTTCATATTCCAGGTTATAAAGCTTGTCCTCCGCCCCGAGGATGGTGTTTTCCATCTCCTTGAGCTTATCCGTGGTAAAACGCTCGCCGCCTGTCAGCGTCTGCTTTCTGATGTAATCCTCCGGCACCAGCGACAGGAAGGAATTCGTCACCTCGATATAATACCCGAAAACCTTATTAAAACGGATCTTTAAATTCTTGATCCCGGTACGTTCTTTTTCCTGGGCTTCCAGATCCGCCAGCCACTGCCGGCCTTCCGTTTTTGCGGCGCGCAGCCTGTCTGCTTCCTCTGAAAAACCCTCTTTGATGATACCGCCTTCTTTGACCGCAATGGGCGGATCATCCACGATGGCTGCTTCAATAAGATCCTTCAGATCCGTCAGCGGATCGATCTCGTCATGAATAGTTAGCAGCTGCTTACTTTTAAACTCCTGCAGCGCCACGCGGATTGGTTCAAGTTTTGAAAGCGAGATATGAAATGCGATCAGGTCTCTCGGATTCGCCGTTTTATAACTGATCTTTCCCAGCAGCCTTTCCAGGTCATACACAGGACCTAAGTATTCCCGGATCTCATCCCGGTCCACAGACTTTGCCATCAGCTCTTCCACGGCATCGAGCCGATCTGTGATACCCTCTTCATCAATGAGGGGCTGCTCCAAAAACGAACGCAGCATTCTCGATCCCATGGCAGTTTTTGTTTTGTCCAGCACCCATAGAAGGGATCCGCGTTTCTGTTTTTCCCGCATGGTCTCGCAGATCTCGAGATTCCTTCTGGTAAAACCGTCCAGCAGCATGCTGGAGTTTTCCTTTACCGGCACGATCCGCGTGATGTGGGAAAGGTCACTTTTCTGTGTTTCCTGCAGGTACAAAAGGATGGCTCCTGCCGCAACCAGTCCTGCCGGAAAATCTTCGATGCCAAGCGCTGTCATGGAAGCCGTTTTGAAATGCTTCATCAACAGTTTCCTGGCGCCCTGCTCATCAAAAAAGCGGTGATCCAGGCTTCCGATGCTGATCTGCATCCTGTTTTTCAGCTCATCCATATCAAAGCCCGAAAGCTTGAAATTCTCATTGCAGATGATCTCCGCAGGCTGGATCTTTAAGATCTCATCCATGAGATTTTGAAGGCTTGAAAGCTCCATCAGAAAGAACTCGCCGGTGAGCGCATCGCAGACGGAAATGCCCGTCACGTCATCTAAGTAATGGATGCTCATCAGGTAGTTGTTCCTGCCGTCCTCCAAGGACAACATGTTCAGATTCGTGCCCGGCGTGACAACCCGGACCACTTCTCTTTTGACCAGCCCCTTGGCCAGTTTCGGATCTTCCACCTGCTCGCAGATGGCAACCTTATAACCGCGTTCCACGAGCTTTGGCAGATACGCATCCACCGCATGGAAGGGCACGCCGCACATGGGCGCCCGCTCAGGCAGCCCGCAGCTTTTGCCGGTCAGGGTCAGCTCGAGTTCCCGGGATACGATCTTGGCATCCTCAAAGAACATCTCATAAAAATCGCCCAGCCGGTAAAACAGGATACAATCCCTGTACTGTTCTTTGGTCTCTATGTAGTTTAGCATCATGGGGGAAAGCAGCTGCCTTTCCTCCGGTGTCAACATTGTGTTACTCATGGTTATTTTCTTTACTTCTGTCTTATAAAAGTCCCTCATTGATTTCAATCAAAGGCTTCCCCCTCAGGGGGAAGCTGTCGCCGCAGGCGACTGATGAGGGGCCTCTTTCTCTCCGATATAATAAAACCCTTTGCATTCATTCAGCCTCACCGGCACGATATTCCCGATCAGGCTTTCGTCTCCGGGGAAGTGCACGATGGTATTGTTGGAAAGTCTGCCGGTCAAAAGAGAAGGATCATGTTCATTGACTTCCTCCACCAGTGCATCCATCACCTGCCCGGTATAGCGTCCTGCCCGCTTGCGCGCGGTTTCCTGTACAGCGGAAAGAACCATATCGAAATGCTTCTTTGCCTCAGCCTCATCCACCTGCGGCATTTTTGCTGCCGGTGTGCCGGTACGGATGGAATAGATAAAAGTGAAGGCATTATCAAATTCCACTTTGCGGATGCAGTCGATGGTATCTTCCACGTCGCTTAGCTCTTCGCCGGGAAATCCGACAATGATATCCGTTGTCAGCGCCATATCCGGAATGCGGTCCCGGATCTTTTTGGCCAGTGCCAGGTAGTCTTCCTTGGTATATCTCCGGTTCATGGAAGCAAGGATCCTTGTCGATCCTGACTGCATGGCCAGATGAAGGTGGCGGCAGATCTTTTTGCTGTCTGCCATCACATCGATCAGCTCGTCGGACAAGTCCTTCGGATGGGAGGACATGAAACGGATCCTCTCGATGCCGTCGATCTTTTCGATCTCCTGCAAAAGCTGCGGGAAGGTCAATATGGTTTCCTCTATGACACCGCCCTGCTCCTTCGCTTTTTTCTTTAAGTCATTTCCGTAGGAATTGACATTTTGCCCGAGCAGCATCACCTCTTTGACGCCGTCAGCAGCCAGGCGCTCTATCTCGCGTATAATGTCTTTTGCATTCCTGCTGCGCTCTCTGCCGCGCACATAGGGGACGATGCAGTAGCTGCAGAAATTGTTGCAGCCGAACATGATATTGACGCCGGACTTAAAAGGATATTTTCTCGATACCGGCAACTCCTCCACGATCCCTTTTTCCTGTTTCCAGATGCTGACGATCATGCGGTCGGATTCGAGCATATTGCAGACCAGCTCCGGAAAAGTATAAAGGTTATGGGTACCGAAGATCAGGTCCACGAAGCGGTAGCTTTCACGGATCTTTTCGATCACGGTCTCTTCCTGCATCATGCAGCCGCAAAGAGCGATGCGCATCTTCGGATTCCTTCTCTTGAAGCCGTTCAAAACGCCCAGTCTGCCGTACACGCGCTGGTTCGCATGGTCCCGGACGGTACAGGTGTTGAAGATGACAAAATCCGCGTTTTCATCTTCACCCTTATCCGCATAGCCCATCTCCAAAAGGACGCCGAGGAGTTTCTCGGAATCTCTGGCATTCATCTGGCAGCCAAAAGTGACCACGCAGCAGGTCGGCTGTCTGCCGAGGTCTTTGGCCAGGTCAGCGACAAGGGCTTTACCGCGGTCGATGAAGACGCGCTGGTCGTATTCAGTTGTGGTTGTGTTTTCTATTTGCATATAATTTACATTTATCCTCGTACCTGTCCGTCGCCCACAATCGTGTATTTGTAGGAGCAGATCTCGCGAAGGCCCATGGGGCCGCGGGCGTGAAGCTTCTGGGTGCTGATGCCGATCTCTGCGCCGAAACCGAATTCAAATCCGTCCGTAAATCTGGTGGATACGTTGACATAGACGCAGGCGGAATCAATACACTTTTTGAACAGCTCCGCGTTCTCTTCATTCTGCGTTAAAATGCAGTCGGAATGACCTGTATGATAGCGGTTGATGTGGTCGATGGCTTCCTGCACACTTGATACGGTTTTGATGGACAAAATGTAATCCAGATATTCGGTTCCGAAATCTTCTTCCGTTGCAGGCACTGCGCCGTCGAGATATCCGATGGACGCTTCATCTGCGCGAAGCTCAACCTGTTTCTTTGCCAGTTCCTTTTGCAGGGCAGGCAAAAGTTTTTCGCGGATGTTTTCATGTACCACCAGGGATTCGCAGGCGTTGCACACACCGACGCGCTGAGTCTTTGCGTTGAAGATGATGGGGATCGCTTTTTCAATGTCCGCTGTTTCATCCACAAAGATATGACAGTTGCCGGTTCCGGTCTCGATCACGGGAATGGTGGAATTTTCCACGGTGGCCCGGATCAGTCCTGCGCCGCCGCGGGGGATCAGCAGATCCACATATTCCTTCATCTTCATGAATTCCCTCGTCACTTCCCTGTCCGTGGAACGGATCAGCTGGATCAGGTCTCTGTCGAGTCCGCACTCAGCCAACGTATCTGCGATGCAGTCGACGATGGCAATATTGGAATGGATGCAGTCCGAACCGCCTTTTAAGATCACGGCGCTGCCGGCTGTAAAGCAAAGCCCGAAGGCATCCGGCGTCACATTGGGACGGGATTCATAGATGATTCCGATCACGCCCATGGGCACGGTCACTTTTTCGATCTTCATGCCGTTGGGACGCTCAAAACGTTCCAACGTCGTGCCGATGGGATCCGGCAGGTCGACGATCTGTCTGAGTCCTTCCGCGATCGCATCGATCCTTTCCTTTGTCAAAAGCAGGCGGTCCAAAATTCCTTCCTTCATGCCGGCTTTTTTCCCGTTTTCCATATCGATGGCATTGGCAGCGATGATCTCATCGCCATGTGTGACGAGCGCATCCGCAACTTTCAAAAGCGCATTATTTTTCTGCTCTGTTGTCAGAAGTGCCGCGCCGTATTTCGCCGCTGCAGCCTTCTTTCCGATCTGCTCTAATTCTGCATTCATTTTCTTATCCTCCGAAATTAATCAGTAGTTTTCGGTTCAGTATTTTTATACCGGACTTTACACTGCCTTAATCAGTAGTTTCGGTTCAGTATTTTCATACCGGACTTTACACTACCACTCATTTCATCATTTCCGACTTAACATCTTCACAACAATCACAAAAACAATCCATTATCTTCTGTCATCTATAGCTCACCTGATCATACATTTTCTCATCAGTACAGCTTTAAAAACCGCGACAAAGCCAGCGGCAATCCCTTTCCCGGTACCTCCTGCCACTCAAACAGGTCGAAGGTGTGGGTCATCAAAATACAGGTAATATAAGCCAGTCCGCCGACACCACCGCCCATCAGCAGCACTGCGTAGCAGCCAGGGCTTTCCGCCGTAAATCTCTCAAACACAAAGGCAACCAGACCGAATACCACGCAGCTG
>JAEEKC010000080.1 GCA_016282215.1 Lachnospiraceae bacterium | reverse complement strand
CATCAATGTAAACTCGGGATTGTGTCTGGTATCAAGTCCTTCGTTTCTGAACACGCGGCCGATCTCATAGACTCTTTCCAGTCCGCCTACGATCAGTCTCTTTAAGTAAAGCTCCAAAGAGATACGAAGCTTCAGATCCTCGTCAAGTGCGTTAAAATGCGTCTCAAATGGTCTTGCAGCTGCACCGCCGGCATTGGCTACCAGCATCGGAGTCTCCACTTCCATAAAGCCCTGTCCGTCTAAGTATTTGCGGATGGTTGAAATGATCTTGGATCTCTTGATGAAGGTATCCTTTACATCCGGGTTCATGATCAGGTCTACGTATCTCTGGCGATAGCGAAGATCTGTATTAGTCATGCCGTGGTATTTCTCCGGCAGGATCTGCAGGGATTTTGTCAGCAGAGTCACTTTTTCCACATGGACGGAGATCTCGCCTGTCATAGTGCGGAATACGTAGCCGCTGATACCAATGATATCACCCACATCGTATTTTTTGAATTCCGCATAAGGTTCTTCGCCGATGGAATCACGGGATACGTAAAGCTGGATATTTCCTGTCTTGTCCTGGATATTGGAAAAAGAGGCTTTTCCCATGATACGCTTGCTCATGATACGGCCCGCGATGGTCACGCTGATGGGCTGTGCATCCATGATGGCACGTCTCTCTTCGTAGTCTTTCTTGCGAAGCGGTCTTGCTTCTTCTTCGGGAAGATTGGAAACGTCTACCGGCTCTCTTCCTGCAAGGAGTTTGCTTTCAAGTTCTTCATACTCTTTTGCCGCATCCTGTGTATGATGTGTCACATCAAACTTTGTGATCACGAAGGGATCTTTCCCGGCTGCCTGAAGGTCTGCGAGTTTTTCACGGCGCACCTTGCGAAGCTGGTTCAGATCCTGGACGGTTTCTTCCTGATTCTTTCCTTTTTGGTTATTCTGTTCTGCCATAGCTGCCTCCTGATTGTTCATCTGATCCGGATTTATAACACAAGCACGCCGAAGCGTGCTTGAAGTTGTCGTTTGAAAAAATGACGCATCAACCGTTGTCGTTTACGTGTTGCTGCAGTTTTATGCCTTATTGGCCTTTTCAATAGCGAGCACTTTGTATTTGATCACGCCGGCGGGAGTCTCTACAGGTACGGTCTCACCCTTTTTCCTTCCAAGCAGAGCCTTGCCCAAAGGTGATTCATTGGAGATTTTTCCCTTGATACTGTTTGCTTCGGTAGAGCCGACGATCTTGTAATCCAACTCTTCCTTCAACTCCATGTCTTTGACTTTTACCTGACAGCCGATACTGATCCTCTCGGTATCAACTTCATCTTCATCAATAACTTCAACGTTTTTCAGGATCTTCTCAAGTTCTTCGATCCTGGCTTCAATATCGCGCTGCTCGTCCTTTGCCGCATCGTACTCTGCATTCTCGGACAAGTCACCCTGCGCTCTCGCCTCTTTGATCTTCTGGGCGATCTCCTGACGCTTGACAACCTTCAGGTTTTCAAGTTCTTCTTCAAATGCTTTTAAGCCCTCATAAGTTAGGGTATGCTTTTTTTCGTCCACCTTATTATCCCTTTCTTTACGATTATTAGAGTACTGTTATCTCTAGGATACAGCGAAACATATTATAACCCAGACATGTTGCCATGTCAAGGCGATTCGTGCAGATGACGCGATGTCCGCAGGGGACATTTCAAAAATCCCTGACCAGGTCTTCGAGCTGACTGAGCGTCTCGAGCTCGCAGGCTTTTCTGCGAATCGCTGCGCTTCCGGGCAATCCCTGGGTATACCAGCAAAGATGGCTGCGCATCTGGCGGATCGCGATATACTCGCCTTTATATTCCACCATTAATCTCGCATGACGCAGGATGGTTTCTTTCAGTTCCTGCGTGCTTATTTTCATGTTATGGATGACAGGCACCGCACCACTGCCGTCTTCAGTTAGCAACTGCTTACTTTCCTGAAGAATGGTCCGGAAAAGAAAAGGATTTCCCTTTACCGCTCTTCCGATCATGATGCCGTCACAGCCGGTATGCTCTATCATCGCCAGAGCCGATGTGGTGTCCGTTACGTCTCCATTACCGAAAACGGGGATTTTCACTGCGTCTTTCACGGCGGCGATGATATCCCAGTCTGCCTTTCCGCTGTAGTATTGTTCTCTGGTCCGTCCGTGAACGGCGATGGCCGCCACGCCAGCATCTTCAGCGATCTTTGCGATCTCCACTGCATTGATGCAGGCCTCATCAAAGCCTTTCCGGATCTTTACCGTAACAGGTTTTTGAATGGCTTTCGCAAGTTTGGACAGGATTTCTTTTGCCAGCGCGGGATCTTTCATCAGCGCTGATCCTTCCCCATTTCCGACAACTTTCGGCACGGGGCAGCCCATGTTGAAATCGAGGATATCAAAAGGGCGATCCTCGATCTTTTTTGCCATATCACTGATGATATCCGGATCGCTCCCGAAAAGCTGGAGGGATACTGGCCGTTCGCCGGGATGGATCTCCATCAGGTCTTCTGTTTTTTTGTTGTTATAATAGATTGCCTTGGCCGACACCATTTCCATACAAACAAGACCTGCTCCCATTTCATGGCAGAGCAGGCGGTAAGGCAGATCTGTCACCCCTGCCATGGGCGCTAAGGCCAGGGCATTGGGCAGGGTAACGTTTCCGATCTGAAGTGGTGATATGAGGGTTTGTGCTGCGTTGGTACTGTTGTTATGCATATGTCGTTCATCTTTATACCCCTCATCCGGCATTTAAGGGTATCAATACCTTCTATTGGTTCTTTATGAACACTCGTGCAAGTCCGTCGAGGGTCAGCATGGGATCGTAGGTATCGATCATGTCTGTCTCTTCACTGATCATACGACCGAGGCCGCCGGTGGCGATGACTTTCATATCATCTCTTCCGGTCTCTTTTTTCATCTGGCGGATGATGTATTCGGTCTGTCCGATCTGGCCGTACATGATACCGGCCTGCATGCTGGTAACGGTATCCTGCGCCATGATGGAGTCGGGTTTTACGATCTCGAAGGCGGGCAGTTTTGCCGCATTCTCAGTCAGTGCAGCTGCGCTGATGCGGATGCCCGGTGCTGTCACGCCTGCGACAAAGCAGCCGTCTTCGGAAATGTAGTCATAGGTTGTTGCGGTTCCGAAATCCAGCACGAGAACAGGGCCGCCGTATTTTTCATAGGCTGCCACCGCATCCACGACTCTGTCGGCACCGGTTTCTCTGGGGTTTTTGGTTTTTACCTGAATACCCGTCTTGGTGCCGGGGCCCACAACCAGGGGCGTGGTATCCAGGTATTTGATCATGGAGCTCGTCAGGGAGTGCATGATATTCGGCACAACGCTGGCCACGATACTGCCGGTGATGTCTTCTTTTTTGATGCCGTTTTTCTGCAAAAGGTCGCGGATCAGAATTCCGTATTCATCCGAGGTCCTCTGGATCTTGGTGGTCACGCGGAAGGATGTGATCTGCTCAAGCTGCTCATATACGCCAAAGGTTATGTTGGTGTTTCCTACATCTAATACCAGGATCATGGTGTTCTCCGTTTCTGTATTTTTGTCTCTTTTTTTCACAACTGATTTATCAGTCATTCCACTGTTTCGCCCAGGATAAACACCCGGTAGAACATCTCGATCTGCGCGAAGAGTTCTTTCCGTTTTCTGCGGATCTCACCGATCAGCAGTCCCGCTGTCACTTCATCATAGAGCATGTCATCTTCATCAGATCTGGTTTCGAGGTTTAAGTTTCCCTCTTCATCAAAGACCATGAGGAAGATGCCGCCTGCTTCCTGTGTGTAAAGGACGCAGATGACGTGCAATTCCTCCTGGATGTTCTCGGGAAGTTTTGCAAAATCTCTGTTGAAAAAGTATTTTTCTTCATAGGCGCTGGCGCCGCACAGTACGATGCGGCCGTCGTCTAAGATGTTGTCACTTGATAGGTTTGCCATGTAAACTCGCCTTTCGTTTCATCATCATACGTACCCGTAAATTCCCCGCACGGATACTTCGCCGGCATAGACTTTTTCTGTTCTGCCGTCTTCGAGTTCTACCAGCAGTTGTCCGTCACCGGTGATGCCCCGCGCAGTGCCTTTATATTCCCCTTTCGGGTCGAGCACGCGTACGGTCTCGTTAATCCCTGCCATGCACTGTTCATAGCGTTCTTTCATGCCGCTTAGATCCATGCTCTGCAGGAAGGTTTCATATTCTTTTTCAAAGCAGTTGATACATGCTGCCGTTAATGCGCTGCGGGAGCATTTCCCGACTTGCTCTGTCACTTCTGTTCCAGCTCTTTCGGTCCGGTCTGCAGCTCTTCCGGTCCGGTCTGCAGCTCTTCCGGTCCGGTCT